>CAYGYI010000142.1:0-4335 GCA_964354055.1 uncultured Candidatus Bathyarchaeia archaeon
TTTTTCTTGCTTGATTACTAGAGGGGTTTGTTTGGCTTTTCGGATTACCACGTGGAAATGTTTAAGAGTTACTGTCCGCTCTTCAGTAGAAACGGTGCCGGATATATGCCTACGCACGGTTCGTTGTCGAAAGCTGGCAAAGTCAGGTCGCAGACGCCAAAGATTGAGGCTAAAGTAAGGAAGAGCCCATACCCAAGGTTCAGAAACAAGCGCAACTACGAGAAGCGCGTGATGATGCAGAGAAAGCCCGGTCAAAACTGGGTCTAAACGCCCCCAAGCAGCTTTAAGGTTTTTATTGCTACTTTTCACTAAATAAACCATATGTCAGACGAGTCATTGGCGATTGTCAACGCTAACGTTGTTACTATGAATCCCAAACATAGGAAAGCTGAAGCCATCCTCGTCATTGAGGGGAAGATCGTCACGGTAGGTTTGAACAGCAAGATCAGAAGCAAAGCAGACCGTGGAATACGGATTTTCGATGCGAATGGCCGTACAGTGATTCCGGGCTTTGTGGATTGCCACGTGCACATGGCAAGTTTCGGCCAATCTCTCCAACAAGTGGACCTGAGAGACGCAGAGTCGATAGGTGAGTTCAAACGCGAAATCCGTGCGTATGCAGACAATCATCCTGATGAGAAATGGGTTCTTGGTGGTCGATGGGATCAAGAGCGTCTTGTGGAAAGGCGTTATCCGACGCGTTGGGACCTGGATGAGGTCGTTAGCGACAGACCTGTGTACCTTATGCGTGTGTGTGGCCATGTCGGCGTGGTCAATAGCAAAACCCTGCAACTGACTGGAATCACCAAAGACACTGTCGTTGATGGTGGAAGCGTGGACTTGGATAAGACCACAGGCAAGCCCAACGGAATCCTTCGCGAAAACGCTCTGGAGCTTGTCTGGCGAATCATGCCAAAGAGGAGAAGCAAAGAGCTCGAGGAGGCGTGTTTTGCCGCATGTCAGAAGGCGGTTGAGAGTGGACTTACGTGCGTGCATTGGTTAGTGACCTCTGTCGATGAAATAAGGATACTTCAGAAGCTTAATGCTGAGGGCAGGTTGCCGCTGAGAGTTTGTTTGGGCATTGCGGTTGAGCTTGCGGATCACCTGATTGGTCTCGGCTTGCTGTCGGGCTTTGGCAACGATACGCTGAAGATCAGTTTCGTGAAGATTCTGGCTGATGGCTCGCTGGGCGGACGAACCGCCGCGCTTGTGGAGCCTTACTCTGATAAACCTGACACTAAGGGCATGATGCTGTACACGCAGAGAAGACTCAACAGCCTCATTTCCAAGGTGCATCGCGCTGGTCTGCAGCTGGCCGTTCATGCCATAGGCGATCGAGCCATCGAAAACGTTCTCAAAGCCTACGAAAAGGCATTGAGAGAATATCCGCGCAAGAACCACAGGCACAGGATCGAACACTGCTCTATCCTCAACCCGAAGCTGATCAAGCGCATGAAACGCCTAGATTTAATAGCCTCTGTTCAGCCTCACTTCGTCGTGTCTGACTTCTGGTCTGAAGATCGTGTGGGAAAAGCCAGAAACCGCTGGGCATTCCCATTTAAGACGCTCAAGAAAGAGGGCATAGTCGTCGTCTCAGGTTCAGACTGCCCCGTGGAAAACATAAGCCCCATCTTAGGCCTCTGGGCAGCCGTGGCGAGAAAGAGCCACTCGGAAGAGGCCTTAACCGTCGAGGACGCTCTGGGAACATATACGCAGAACGCGGCCTACGCCTCCTTTGACGAATGCAGGCGAGGAACAATCGAGGCCGGAAAGCTTGCGGACTTCACTATATTGTCAGATAATCCGTTTAGCGTGGCGCCTGAAGACATCAAGAAAATATCTGTAGCCATGGCAATCGTGGGCGGGAGAATCGTTTACTCTAAACTGTAACCTCTGCAGTTTTCTTTCTCTCAGCTTCGGCGTTTCTGAAGAACACGAAATATAGAGAGCTGGCAATGAAGTAGGTTACAGTCGTGAACATGAACGGCACGACAAATTCGCCTAGGGTCATCATCTCGCCAGACACTGATGCGGTTATGGCTCTGGGAATGTTGTCAGCTGCAACCATCAGGCCGTTTGTTGCTGCTCGCTCCGTCTCGGTCACAAGCTCCATCTGTAGAGTTGTGCCAATCGGTCCAGCCATGTTCATTAAAGCGTTCCGCGTGACATATGCTGCTGTCGCCATGGGCAGGTTGGGTGACAAGGTGGTCAGCATTATGAATGGCATAGAGAGAAATTCGCATAGAACCACGCTTTTGGCCTTGCCCAGCCTTTTGGAAAGCGCAGGTGCCGCCAGAACTCCTATGCCCAGTGTAACGTTGCTCAATGCTGACATCAACCCAATCTGATCAGACGTGGCCTTGAATCTGCTGCTGAAAAACACGTTGAACAGAGGCACAATGAAACCCGCTCCGAAGCCTATGATAGCCGTAGGAACCATGAACCTTACAATGATCGGCCAGCTTTTGATGTTACGAAACACCAGAATATCTGCCATTCTATGTTTCTGTTTCCGCTTAGCCTCCTTGACCATTATGATTGGAAATATAGCTAACGACATTAAACCTACAGCTATTGCCAACGCGAAACGATAACCAGCTGCTGAACCATTGATTCCAGTAGACAAACCCATAAAGCTGTTGAAAAGGTCAGGCATGACTCCTCCGGCGTAGCTACCTACAACACCCATGATAATCATGAGAGTCCAGTCTAAACTGAATAAGTATGTGCGTTCCTCCTCTCGGCTGTTTGCGGCCATGAAGGGCGCGGAAGCCACCCAGCTTAGCGTGCCGATAAGGCCTGCGAAAAGGCTAGCCACCAAAAGTGGGGATGGTTGCAGCAGGATGACCTGCGCCAGATTGGCAATGTTGGCTGTGAATCCTATGAGTATAGTCTTCTTAGGTCCAATCCGCTCACACAGCAGTCCAGCTGGAAAGGCAATAAGCCCAGTGGCTATGGCACCGGCTGTAAACATGTTGCCAATGAAGTTCTCCTTGAAGCCAACCTCAGGCAACTTTAGATAGAGATAAAAGATGACGCCCCAAATTCCAGAGCCAAATCCCTGAAGCGTCGTAGATGCCAAGTACAGTTTAGCGTTGGGGCTCAGCAGTCGAACACTCTTGGAATACTTCCGAAACCTTGAAGCTAGATCCAACGCCTGTCACAAGCCCGAAGAATCGCAACCAATACTCTTCTCGAGATAAAAACTTTCTGAAGTGTAGCGGAGGCTATTTTTATGACGCAGACCTAGTCGGATATGGATGACAAAACCGTGCGCATGGAAGAAGCCCTCAGAGAGATCGTCAACGAACTGGTACGCTACCCTCTGCCGACAATCAGTGAGGTTAATCGTGCCAAGATGAAGGCAGCAGCCAAATACGACCTCCGCCGTGTCCCATCAAACTCTGAAATCATACGCGTACTTAAGGGCAAGGAAAGAGCCAAGCTGCTTCCAGTTCTCAGAAGGAAGACTACGCGCACCATATCAGGCGTCACGGTTGTTGCAGTCATGACGAAGCCTTATCCGTGCCCTCAACCTGAGCCGTGCGCCTACTGTCCGGGCGGCCCAACCTTTGGCGTGCCGCAGAGTTACACGGGCTACGAGCCCGCGACAATGCGCGGCCTGCAGAACCAGTTCGACCCTTACCTTCAGGTTAAAAGTCGCATCGGTCAGCTCACAGCTATAGGCCACAACGTCGACAAGATAGAGCTAATCGTCATGGGCGGCACGTTTCCAGCTACGCCAATAGAATATCAAACATGGTTCATTCAACGCTGTCTCGACGCTATCACTGATAGAGACTCCACCAATCTTGAAGAGGCCAAAATCAACGCGGAGAAAAGCCGAACCTGCAACGTGGGTATAACCGTGGAAACAAGGCCAGACTGGGCAAAAGAGGCCCAAGTGAACGGCATGCTGAATATGGGCGTAACTCGCGTGGAGTTAGGCGTGCAGAACCCGAACAACAGAATTTACAGATTGGTGGGCAGGACGCACACAGTTGCTGATGTGGTTGAAGCCACGCGAATAATGAAAGACGCAGGACTCAAGATCGTTTACCATATGATGCCTGGCATGCCAAGCTCAAGCCCTAAGAAAGATCTTACAGCCTTCCAGCAGATATTCGATGACCCAAAATTCAAACCGGACATGATCAAAATTTATCCATGCCTTGTGCTGAAAGGCACCAAAGCCTACAAATGGTACTGCGAAGGCAAATACGACCCATACACGAACGAGGAAGCAACAGACCTCATCGCCAGCATTAAGAAGATAACTCCAATCGATTATCTGGAAAGTTATCTAAAGGAAAAAGGAGTGAATATATACAGAGG
>CAYGYI010000143.1:0-4249 GCA_964354055.1 uncultured Candidatus Bathyarchaeia archaeon
GCTTCAAAAGTGCGCGAGATGAAAAACATCGTGGATAATGTCACGTCAAAAGAGATAGAGACTGCCCAAAAGGTTTTTGAAAAGGCGCTAAGCGGTGATTAATTATGCCAGAAAGAATCAAGCATAAGCCACTTGACAGCGGCAAGGTGCCGCAACCTAAGGCGGAAATTCACATTATTAAGAACCAATGCAAGGGCTGTGGCTACTGCATAAGCTTCTGTCCCAAGAAGGTTCTGGAGGAGTCTGAGGAGATTAACGCAAGAGGCGTTCATCCTCCAAAGGTCGTGGATGAAAGCCAATGTATACTGTGCAGTTTCTGCAGCGCAATTTGCCCGGACTTCGCGATTTTTGTTGTAGAGAGAAAAAATAAGGAGGAGAAAAAGGCATGAGCACGAAGAGAAGATTGCTTACTGGCGCACATTTTTTGAACGGTGACATTGCCTGCGCGGAAGGCGCCGTGGCTGCAGGCTGCAGGTTCTTTGCAGGCTACCCTATCACGCCTGCCACAGAGATTGCCGAACACCTGTCGGAAAGAATGCCCGAGTTCGGCGGCATATACGTACAGATGGAGGACGAGATCGCGTCGATGGCCGCTGTGATCGGTGCTTCCTATTCAGGTTTGAAGTCGATGACCGCCACATCTGGACCTGGATTCAGTCTGATGCAGGAGAACATAGGGCTGGCTGTCATGACAGAGACACCGTGTGTGATCGTGGACATCATGCGTGGTGGTCCGAGCACTGGTCAGCCTACGCTACCTGGTCAGCAGGACGTGATGCAGGCAAGATGGGGCTCGCATGGAGATTACGAGATAATAGCGCTGTCGCCCTCTTCGGTTCAGGAGATGTTCACGCTAACCATCGAAGCCTTCAACCTAGCCGAAATGTACCGCATTCCTGTCATGTTGCTGGGCGACGAAATTGTCGGTCACATGTGGGAAAAAGTGCTAATCCCATCAGCTGACAAGCTGAACATAATGAATCGCAAAAAGCCCAAGGTTTCGCCTAAAGAGTATCTGCCGTTCAAGCCTGACGCGGATCTCGTTCCGCCCATGGCCTGCTTCGGAGAAGGCTACCATTTCCACGCCACAGGACTAACACACAACGAGCATGGCTACCCGCAAACGCAGAGCGCGGAAACACAGTTCAAGCTGGTTCACAGGCTCTGCGACAAGATTCTGAAGAATGCGGACAAGATCATAAAGGTTGAAGAAACGATGCTGGACGATGCTGAGGTGGTGGTTTTCGCTTACGGTATTGTTGCGAGGTCAGCCTTGAGTGCGGTTAGAAAGGCGAGGGCAGAAGGCATTAAGGCTGGGCTTCTTCGCCCCATCACGTTGTGGCCTTTCCCTGAGAAGCAGGTGGCGCGAATGGCCAAACAGGCGAAGGCCTTCGTGGTTCTGGAGATGAACTGCGGGCAGATGGTTCGTGAGGTTGAGAGGTGGACGAAGGAGACGCCTGTGACCTTCATTTCCAAGTTTGGCGAGGAGCCTCACACACCGCTTGAGATACTTGAGGCAATAAGGAGGAGCCGTTAATGGCTGAGGAAATACTGGAACACCCACTTTCGAAATACTTGAGAACGGATATGATGCCTCACATCTGGTGCCCAGGCTGCGGCAACGGCATCGTGCTCAACTGTTTCGTTCACGCGCTGGACGAACTAAAGACTGATTTGGATAAGCTTGTGGTGATTTCAGGCATCGGCTGCATCGGGCGAACGGCAGGCTACACGAACGCGGATTCGTTCCACACCACGCATGGACGTTCAATCGCTTTCGCCACAGGCGTCAAGCTTGCCAACCCTGAACTGGACATTGTCATCGTGAGCGGAGATGGTGACCTGTTCGCGATAGGCGGAAACCACTTCATTCACGCTGCAAGAAGAAACATAGGTCTCAAGGTTCTATGTGTCAACAACTTCAACTATGGCATGACTGGAGGACAGCTGGGGCCGACCACGCCGCTGGACGCCCTGACACCAACAAGCCCGTACGGCAACAGTGAACGCCCTTTCAATCTTGTGCATTTGGCGGCTGCCTCAGGCGCCACCTACGTGGCAAGGTGGACAACCCTGCACGTGCGAAGACTGACACAGTCAATCAAAAAGATGATGCAGAAAGAAGGCTTCTGCTTCGTCGAAGTGATCTCACCCTGCCCCGAGGTCTTCGGCCGACGCAACAACCTGAAGTCAGGCATTGACGCCATGGAAATGTTCAAAAAGGCCGCAGTCGTCGAGAACTTTTCAGACCCTGCACGGGCAGATATTACGCCTGACAGGATTGTTGTAGGCGAGTTCGTAGACATAGAGAAAATGAGCTATGAAAAACTGTTCCATGAGAAAATTGCTCAAATCAATGAGAGAGCGATGGAGAAGGTGAGTTGAGATGCGGGTTGAGGTCAGGTTTGCTGGTTTCGGTGGGCAGGGCATAATCAAATCCGGCATAATCGTGGCCGCGGCAGCCGCACTCCACGGCGGAAAAAACGCAGTTCAAACACAATCATACGGTCCAGAATCGAGGGGAGGAGCATGCAAGTCCGAGGTCGTGATGTCCGACGAGGAGATAGATTTTCCGAAGGTCGTGGAGCCTGAGGTTCTTGTTTTGATGTCTCAGCACGCGTACAACGACTACATAACAGACGTGAAGGCAGGCGGAACCGTGATCTTGGACCCGAACATGATTCCCACGGAGCAGGAATTGAAGAACGTGAAGATCTATCGGGTTCCTGCCACGAAGATGGCTGACGAGCTTGGCAGAAGAATTGTGGCAAACATCGTTATGATAGGGGCATTCGTGGCCATCACCGGCTTGATCGACCAAAACGCCGTCAAAGAGTCAATCAAAGCCAACATACCAAAGGGTACGGAAGAACTGAACCTGAACGCGTTCACAAAAGGATATGAGTATGGGAAGAAGCTGGTAAAGGGCTAGAAGGCCTACTCTGCTTTTATGGTTGGCGCCAGCTGCAGCAACAATTTCGATTTCCTGACGCCTACGTGTCTCAGAGGCGCGATCTTTTTGGATTCGTTGTATATGTCGGAGGCTATCTTTCCAAGCACGATTTCCTGAGCAAACTGATCCAGCGTCAACACCGCAGCCTTCGATTTGATGATTTTGTCCATGATGCTGCGCACGATTTTTTCCTGTGAGGTCTTGATTCTTGAAAGCGTGAAGGCACATACTGCCACCCGCATTTTGTATCCATCCTTGGTGGTAATGTTGAACACTGCGTCAACTTTGGTTGTTCTTCTTCTAACGAGGCTACGCAGGTAGTCACGCGAATACTCGTGGCCCTTGAATATGGTTTTGGCTGTTTTGCCGTCGATTTCGTTTATCTGGAAAAACATCTTCAAGTACTGATGCGCAAAGTCATTTGTAATGTCGTAGAGCGTGGAGTCGATGATTCGGCCTATCAGCTTTTCAGGTACGTCGACTGGTATTGCGCCCAGTTCAGCGTTGCCAAAGTACGGTGGCGCCACGACCATGTACCATGTTTTGCTTCGCCACTTGTCGCGTATGCGCTTTGTTTTTGTTGACACGTTTATCCTCCGGTTGCAGCTTGAAGGTTCGCATCATACTATTAAAACTTTTACTCCACGAACCCCGAGAAGAGAAAGAAAGCGCGCGTTTCTGTTGCCAAGGATTAAGGTCTTAAAAAAAAAGAGAGAAGTGTGGGTTAAGGTTTCTTGACGATTGATATGCATATGCGAAGGTAGTTCCAGCCTGGGTGTGTGTTATCTCGGTAAAGCGTCAGCGTATCCGCTCCCCAATTGACAACGTGCAATGAAGGGTTACTCCATTCTTCGAAGCCCAATCCATCGGTTTTGATCAAATAATAATCATCATGTCCTGCACCGAAAGATGCTGTAGTACCCACTATTGCGTATCCACCATCGCTAGTTTGAACGACGGAATAGGCTTCGTCGTCACTGGCTCCTCCGTAGGTTCTTCCCCATTGCATGTTGCCTGACACGTCAGCCTTTACTAGCCACATGTCATAGCTGCCCGTACCGAAAGAGCGAGTATATCCTGCTATTGCGTATCCTCCATCGCATGTGCGAACCAAGGAATATGCCCAGTCATAGTCTGTTCCTCCGTAGGTTTTGCTCCACTGTAGGTTGCCACCAGGATCGGTCTTAACCAAATAGTAATCGTTGCCCCCAGCACCGAAAGACAATGTATAACCTGCTATCGCGTATCCTCCATCGCTGGTCTGAACAACAGAATGGGCTTGTTCGAAGTTTGATT
>CAYGYI010000144.1:0-4189 GCA_964354055.1 uncultured Candidatus Bathyarchaeia archaeon
TGAATAGTGCGGTAGATTCGTATTTGTTCGTCCAGCTTTTGTGGGCGGTATTTCTTTGGTAAACGTTTCTTCACTATTGCTTTTCGATCGTGCCACTCTGTAATGTAGAGGGTTGCCTCGGCTCCTTTCCTGAATAGCCTTAGCTTGCCTATTTCAGCCACGGCACCTCAACCTCTTCAAGCCGCCATCTCAACTTCACGAAGCTCTTCTCAATCGGTGTAACTAGCCCCTGCTCATAGGACAGCACGCCAGTCCACGCGATCATGGCGCCGTTGTCTGTCGCAAACTCGCTAGGCACGACGCAAAACTTCGCGTTATGCTCTTCTGCTATGAATTTGATCATGGCCTGCAGTCTCTTGTTGGCTGCCACGCCGCCTGTCAGCAGAACCTCTTTCTTCTCCGTGTGCGCTAGCGCCCGCTCAGTGACTTCGGCAACCATGGAAAACGCGGTTTCCTGAAGACTGTAGCAGACGTCTTCGAGCTTGCACTTTCCTCCTTTCAACGTGCCGATCGCTGCGGTCAGCAGGCCGCTTAATGAAATATCCATGCCCTTGACAGTGTAGGGTAATGGAACAAGATTCTCTCCGTCTGCTGCAAGCTTCTCGATGGCCGCTCCAAAAGGGACTCCTAGCCTTTGATGCAGCCCTGCTTCCCTCGCAAAGACATCTAAGCAATTGCCGAGAGCGATATCCAGAGTTTCACCGAAAACTCGGTAACGTCCAGAGTCGAAGGCGGCCACTATCGTATTGCCTCCAGAAACGTAGAGTGCCACAGGATCTCTGGCGCTTGTCTTCAGTTTGCCTATCTCGATGTGTGCAATGCAGTGGTTCACTCCAACTAGTGGAATGTTTAGGTAAGATGCAAGAGCGCGGGACACAGTGGCTCCAGTGCGAAGGCATGGTCCCAATCCGGGTCCCTGTGAAAACGCTACTACGGAAAGTTTATCTGGCTTCAGTTTGGCCTGCTTTAAGGCTTCCTGCAACGTTTCGCTGGCGTTTTCAGCGTGATGCCTTGCGGCTTCCCGTGGATGGATACCGCCTTCTTGAGGTACATAGGAGCTTTTGGAGTTCGCCAGTATTCTTCCGTCAGCCGTCGATATGCCTACTCCGAAGTCGTCGGCTGTTGACTCTACACCAAGAACGTAAATCCTTTGTGCCTTCTGCTTTTTTGTCATTTTTCTGTCTCTTATCATGATTTTCCTCTTGTCTTGAACATACATCTTTTTATCTAAAACCGCTCATATATTAACGTGAAACACGGAATGGTAGGAATGCCGAAACGGAATGACTTGGAACAGAAGGCGCTCCAGTTTGTGATGAACACGGGTTTTGAGGGCGTGCTTCAGTCGGAGCTGTGGCGTGAGTTGGGCGCCAGTAGCAGAGAGGGCTCTAGGATATCCATAAAACTTGAGAACAAGGGCCTTATCCGTCGCGAGAAGGAGCTTCGCGAGGGAAGATGGACGTACAGGCTTTTTCCCAAGAGGCTTCCTGCTTCGATAGACACGATAGTCGACTGTCCGTGCCTCATGTGCCCCACCAACCCCCGATGTGATCCATCAGGCGTCGTTTCGCCACAGACATGCGACAGGCTCACTGAATGGCTTCTCCTCATCGCCAAAGACGATTCCGGCGGAATAGGTGACAGCTAATCGTGCCCAAGGCATGGATACAAGACAGAAAACGAGATTACTTCTACAAGAAAGCCAAAGAGGAACACTATCGTTCAAGAGCATCATACAAGCTGTTCCAAGCAGTTAACAAGTACGGTATCATAAAATATGGTGATGTTGTGATCGATTTGGGCGCTGCACCAGGCGGCTGGATGCAGGTGGCCAAAAGAATCGTTGGAAACAAGGGCTTTGTCCTCGGCGTCGACTTGGAACCAATTGAACCCTTTCCGCAAAACTACGTTCAGGCAATAATAGGCGACATGACTGAACAGGAGACGCGTCAGCGTATAGTGGAGTTGTTGCCGGGAAAGGCTGACACTGTGATTTCAGATGCTTCGCCTAACATTTCCGGGATATGGGAGGTTGACCATGCGCGCCAGATAGACCTCGCAGAACAGGCGTTGCAGATCGCTGCTCAGAATCTCCGGCCGGGCGGAAGCTTGTTTGTGAAGGTTTTCCAGGGCGACATGCTCGATGATTTCGTGCAGCAGGTTAAGAAGTGTTTTGATGAGGTGAGAGTGGTTAAGCCTCAGGCGAGCCGCGCCAAAAGCTCAGAGATATATTTACTGGGCTTGGGCTTCAAGGGCTCAGTAGACTAGGACAGCAAAGCTAAATTTGGATAGCCCGTGTTATTAGAGGTCAAGGTGAACCAAGTGAGAGTCATCGCAGCCGATTCCTCAGCAGCCCTCCTGAGCGACAAATTTGAGCCTCTGTCTATTGTGGCTGCAGCATCAGTGCTAGTGGAGTCTCCTTACAGAGAAGCAAGCGTCGTTTTGCCTGAACCCATATTTGTGCCTGCCGAAAAAGGTCAAGAAGTCATAGTGCATGAAGCAGAGCTTTGCAGAGATTTGTCAAACAAAGTGAAAGCCGACGTTGTGCATCTTGACATGTCTCTGGGCGCTATCCCGCTTGAGCAACTGTCACCAATCGAGTTTTCCAACATGCAGATCTCAAGCAAAGCAAAACATCACTTGTTGAGAATTCTGCCCAAGCTGCGAAAGATCGCTGGCGAAATCACGCAGAAACATGGCATTGATGTTCTGGCGATAGGAAAAGAAAGCATCCCGGTAAGGATTGCCGAGTTGACATCTGGCGCCCACGCTATCCTGTACGCATGTGAGAAAGCTGTTCAAGAAAAGAAGCTTATGCTCTTGGGTTTGCCTTCGAAGTGTCAGCCTAGGCAGACTGAAAGGGGCGTCTGCCTTCACTCTCTGATAACTGCCGAGTTTGACATCAGAGGATGTGCAGAAGACAGGTCAGGCGTTCTGAAAGAGGTTAATATCGTGGAGATGTTGAACCCATTGGCAAGGGGCTTCAGAATCCTAAGAATAGAACCTAAACCGTAGGAAAAAACTTGAGGAGTTGTGCTCTTGACTTTTGATTTTTGGAAAAGAGCTTCTTCGCGTTGGAAACGTTTCTATGTTTTCGGTTTCTGTTTCGTTCTTCTGGTCGCTATAACGGGTTCTAGCACCTTGATGCCGTTGACTCCTGAAGAGGCTCATGATCTCAGCAAGAACCTTGAGCAAACGCAGGGAAACATTAGAAACATGTCTGTCCTTGAAGGTACCATGCTTATTTTCAAGAACAACGTTATGATAGACTTGCTAATGTTTGTACCGTTTTTTGGGCCTTTCTTTGGCGTCCTTGTGACATACAATACTGGAGTATCCATAAGTGCTGAAAGCATTACCACTTCATCTTCTGTATCGCCTATTCTGATTTTGTTTTTCCTTTTCCTCTTTCCATTTACGTGGATGGAGTTCATCGCATACTCGATAGCGTTTTCCGAAAGCATCTGGTTAGTTTGGAGACTCGTAAAACGGAAAGGCAAGGAAGAACTGCTCACCACACTAATCTTGGTGCTGACATGCCTGCTTTTGCTTCTAGCAGCTGCCTTCATAGAAATGGCGCTAATAACACTGCTAGTGTAGAGCTGGAACTACGCTTTCTTGGATTTCGTGATTTCTAAACTTACGTTCAGTGCTCTTGCGCTGTGCGTGATTTCTCCCAGACTTACGATGTCAACTTCGGTTGATGCGAACCTAAGCAGATTTTCAGCGGTGATTCCGCCGCTGGCTTCCAGCAAAACCTTCCCGAAGAAGCCTGCCTTCTTCAGCAGGTCTATGGCTTTTTCGATCTGTTTCGGAGAGAAGTTATCCAACAGTATAATGTCCGCGCCTGCTTTCGCCACGGAGACTACATCTTTAGGGTTTGTGACTTCTGCCTCAACCTTCTTGGTGAATGACGCTTTTTCCTTGGCTTTTCTAACGGCTTTTTCGATGCTCCCAACTACGACTGCATGGTTGTCTTTGATCAGTATCAAGTCGTCCAAGTGGGATCTATGCGTGTCTCCTCCACCGATCATGACTGCTTTCTTGTCAAAATACATGAGTCCAGGCGCAGTCTTCCGCGTGCATGCGATTCTGGTTTTGAGTTTGGCTTTTTGAAGTTTTTCCACGAGTTTTCTGGTGGGTGTTGCGATGCCGTTCATACGTGAAACGATGTTCAGGGCTGTTCTCT
>CAYGYI010000145.1:0-4150 GCA_964354055.1 uncultured Candidatus Bathyarchaeia archaeon
GGCCGGTGCGAATCACTACGAAGAAAGATGGCCGCTGGCATCGCATCACGGAGTGCTTCTTTGAGTCGGAGAAACCGACTGAGTTGGCGGAACAAACTGAACAGCGTGTTTATTCAGGAGACGATTTAGATGTCCCGTTTTAAGGAAATTGGCAATGATTAAACGATCAGAAGACCAGGAAGCAGCATACAGGAAATTTTTGCAGTGGATGGCGTCAAGATCGTCTCAAGAATTTCGCCTTGGCGGTCTTGCTGGCACAGGAAAAACAACTCTTGTGAAAGCAATGCAAGAGCAAATGAACAACTGCGATGTAATTGCTCCCACCGCAAAGGCGGCTGAAGTGCTAAATAGAAAAGGCGTATCAGCGTCAACTTGCCATTCACTTCTATGCAGATTCGAGCATGAGGAACAAGGCGCTGACGGAAAACTGAAGCCAGTATTCTCCGACAAGAAAGTCACTAAGGATTTTCTCATCGTCGATGAGTCATCAATGATTACTAGCGATATGCGAAAGAAGATTCTTCGTTGTGCAAATCGCGTTGTGTGGGTTGGTGACTATGGCCAGTTGCCTCCAGTTGACCCTGATGGGACCGGTGAATCAGTTATGTCGGAGGAATCACTTGACGCAAAACTGACGACACAACATCGACATTCTGGAAGCGAACATCTAATTGACTTCGCCAATTTTTTGAGGGCTGGAAATCACCCCCGTCAATGGAAGTCAACCAGTGACCAAGTCTGCGTTGATCCCGCTGGCGTGCAGACATTCAATGATGTTGTTGATTACGTATTAAACAACAGCCTCTGGCCTGTAATCTGCTATCGAAATGTCTTTATCTCTGGCTTTAATCAGCGGGTTCGCCATGTGCTCGGCTTCAAAAAACAGATTGAAATCGGGCTTAGAATTGTCTGCACGTACAATAGTTATCAGCACGGAATTGCCAACGGTGAAATGTTCACTATTGCAAAATTCGACGGCAGCAAGATTACGACGGAATGCGGAAAACGTTTCCCAATAACGTTCGACCCGACGAATAGAAGCTCTGTTCGCGTGCAAGATGGATATGCGGTGACGTGCCATAAGTCACAGGGCTCAGAGTGGCCGCGAATTGCAGTGATCGAGGACATAGCGGCCTCTCCTCAATGGCGGTACACAGCGGCAACTCGGGCTCAAAAGCATGTCACGTACATCACTAATGAAGATGAGGTTTAGTGATGGACTACGATCGCGTTCCACAAGAGTTGAAAGACCTAAAGCGATGGATGCTCTGGAACTACAACAGCAAGGGCACGAAGATTCCGCTTAGGCTCGGTGGTGATTCCGGAAGCTCGACTGACCCGTCTGCGTGGTGCGCGTTTGACATCGCTGTTGATTCTTCAATCTACTATCAGGGCATTGCAACGGTAATTGAGGAGCCTTACACTGGCATCGATCTCGACAACTGCCTGACGGAAGAGGGCGATTTTCGCGACTGGGCCTTACCAATTATTGCGAGGCTCGACGGGGTTGCTTATGCAGAGATCTCGCCAAGTAAAACCGGGGTAAAGTTTACCACGAGGGCACGCAAGCCTGAAGGCTTTCGCTGTGTTCATAAGATTAATCCCGGCAAAGATGATCACCAGCAGATTGAATGCTACGACCACGCAAGATTCTGGACAATCACCGGCGATGTCTACAACGGCAATGATGAGATTGGCGATGGTCAAGCGGTGATCGACTGGTTGTGCAAAACGTATATGAGCGGGGAGCAGGAGAAGAAAGGAACAGTAAAGCACGCTCCTGCGCCGCCTCGCATTGAGGCGGAATCTTTAATGCAGCGTGCGGAAAAATACATTGAAAATGTTCCAGGCGAAGCCAAGGGCAATCTGAGAAATGCGGCGTTTTCGTTGTCGGGGCATCTGCATTCGCTCAAGGACGATTTTCACGCAAGACTGACGGATGATGAGGTCTACCAGTTGCTCTGCGATTGGAATCAGAAAAACAATCCACCGCTTCGCGACAGCGAATTGAAAGAGGCATCGGTCAACGGTCGCAAGAACGGGACGCCGCGCGAAGACAAGCCGCCAATGGCTTTGATTCAGCAGGCTCATTCTCACGTCGACCTGAGTCTGATCCTAAACACAAGAGAGGCTGCGAAGACGACGCTGGAACCTTTCCCGATTGACTGCCAATCATTGCCGGGATTCCTTGGCGAGTTGATTCGATACAACTTGTCGACGGCGCACTATCCGTTGCCCGAAGTTGCGATGGGCGCGGCCTTGTCGCTGCTGTCGACATTGACGGGCGGAAAGGTGTCAGATCGAGGAGCGAGAACCAATCTGATGATTATCAGCCTGGCTCTTTCTGGAGCCGGTAAAGATCACGGCCGAAAGCTCAACCGAAAGATTCTCCGCCTCTGCGGTGGTGATCGAATGATCGGGCCTGAGCGAATCGGGAGTCATGCCGGGATTCTGTCCGCACTGTCTGAGCAATGGAACATGCTTTTCCAAGTCGATGAGATCCATCATCTTGCAATGGCTATGCAGGACAGAAGCTCTCCGCACTTAGTTCAGATTGCAAGCGTTTTGATGCAGGTGTTTTCGTCTGCTGATGATGTTTGGACTGGAGACGCCTACGGAGATCGAGCAAAAGTAAAGACTTTGAGTTATCCTCATTTGGTTTTACACGGGACTGCAGTTCCTCAAGACTTCTGGGAGTCGATGACGGAAAAGAATCTGACTGGCGGGCTGATTGGCCGCTGCTTAATTTTTGAGTCTTCGAAATATGTGGACTATCAAGATCCATCAGATGAGCCAATTCCGCAGTCACTAATCGATCAGGCGGCATGGTGGCTGCAATTGCGAACATCGACTGGAAATCTTGCAGACAATGCCGATGGCTCATGCCCAATCAAGATCCAAAGAGATGAGGCGGCACACAAACGGCTGCATGAGCATGCCATCAAGATTAGCAAACGCAGGATGACAGAGGAGCCAATCACGGCGGCTATTTGGTCCCGTGCTGCGGAGAAGACTGTAAAGCTGGCGATGCTGTTTGCCTGCTCAAGAGCTTCGGGCCAGTATGTTCCAGTGATTCAGTCTGAAGACGCGGAATTGGCAATAAGGCTCAACAACTGGATCACTCGCAAGATCCTCCAGCAGGCCGATAGGCACGTTTCTGGTAGTCCATTCGGCCAGATGGTCAACGAGATGCGGACTCTGCTCAGGTCTCGCCCCGGGGAATGGACGATGACGGAGATCACAAGGAAGACGCAAAAGCTCAAGCCAAGAGACAGGGGGGACATCTTAGCTACGTTGATTCAGGGAGGGTGTGTTCAGCAGGGGGAAAGGGAGTCGAGTGGTGGAAGGATGGCGATAACATTTGCCGCAATTGAGTAGTGTTAATTGACAAATAGAAACAATTGAAATAACATAGGTGAACCTTTTGAAAGGAGGTTTCTATGCAAATTGAAGTCAGTGAGATCCGGCGCGATGTTCCTGTAGCAGGAAACAAATCGGGAGCCTATGGAGACTTCAGGGAAGAGACAGCAGGAAGGCCGAAAGAGCTGCTAAGATATCAAGTCGAGCAAATGAAATATGGCGAATCAATTGTTTGTAAAAACATTGCCAGCATGGAGGAAAGGAAGTTTTTCTGGAGGGTGAACGCATCCGCAAGAAACGCAGCAAAGACCGTAGGCTTCAAAGTTACTGTCAGAAAAACCGGAGACAATGAGATTACTGTTTGGCGAGTATCGTGATTTTCAATAGGTGTACAAAGAGCCGTTTCGGACACCCGAAACGGCTCTTTTCGTTTAAGCACGAAGTTGAATGAAGTTTGGCTAAAAAAGGACTTCGATCAACTTCTTTCTTGAGATTTCAAGGCGTAGTAATAATTAAGTCATAGCAAATGTACACCACGCAAAACCCTATAAAATAGGGGGAAAATTCTTATAGCGCTTAATAAAGACACTCTTTAAGAGACTTCTTTCTACGTTTCAAGGGGGGTCTACCCTGTTTGGTTTTCATGTATCGAAAACACCAATGTTTTCCTTATATGGCTTTTCTCCTATGGCAAGAAAGAAGAAAGAAGTTTTTTGGGGCAAGTGTACAGCAAGCAACATTTATCATTGACGCCAGCAAATAAACCTAATAGGCTTTATCTATGAAAAAG
>CAYGYI010000146.1:0-1745 GCA_964354055.1 uncultured Candidatus Bathyarchaeia archaeon
GGAAAAAACCTAGCCCATTCCTTCTTCTCTCTTCTTAACTGACACATTCATGAATTGGAGAGCGCGATCCAGCCTGCGAGACCGTCTTTCCAGATAATTCCGATAATTCGTAAATGCTTCCATCACAAATGCTCTAATCTCTTGATCCTCTTTACAGGCCTTCTTCCAGTCGTTGAGGTTCTCGCCCGCACCGAATCCGGCTCCCGCAACTACGTGTTCATCGAAATCAAACAGGTCGTCGTTCCAACTCAAGATTGGCAGAACATAGAACATCCAGTATATACGTTCGGTCATGCTTCTTCCTGGAAACATTGCAGACCCATCCTCAAACTCATGCCTAATATCCGACACAATCTTTAGACGGACTAAGGCTGTTTGTTCGAATCCTCTGCTCTTCAGGTATTCCCATTTGCCGAAGACAAGAGGCATCTTGGATTTGTGATTCCATGCTATATTCGTGATCCCCTTTTTGTCCCAGTAGTCTGAGTCTGCCAGTTGGAGTTTCTTCCGAACAACATAAAGAATCCCATTGAGAGTCGCATCATGAAATCTTGCGGTGGATCTTGCTTCCACAGGATTTTTCTCCAATTGCACAACAAGTCTCATGTATTCCAGTGCCTCTAGACCTGTGTGTGCCAGACTGTATGAAGACAATCTGGCTGTTTTCTGGATTCTGTCCGCACATGTAGGACCTGTTTCTACGATCTTTTCGAGGATTCTTTCCTCACTTCCGCGTAGAACTGGATAGAGCCGTAGATTCGGGTAGCTTCTTCCAGGCTTAATTCTGATTGACCTCTTGCTGAGCATGTTGTTGACCTTGCTGGCGACGTCTCCTATCTTTTGGAAGTGTATCTTTTTTGAGGGATGTATCTAAGAAAGAAGATATATATGTTTTGCTCGAGCCATGCAAGAACACAGTGAAAACAAAATGAGTCCTTTGATCAAGAAGATCTTCAAGGTCGGCATAGCGAGCAAGGCGGTCATAATCCCGAAAAGCTGGCTCACCTACTACGAACAGCAGACAGGACAGAAAATCACCGAGTTAGCTATGGAAGTTGACAGAGTGCTAATCGTGCAGCCCATCCTGTCCAGAAAGGAGCAAGTGACCACACGATGACAACTGAAGCCTCCGAACTGCGTGAGATCATCAAGGAGCTTAAGCGCATTCTGGAAGACGCGAAAGAGGTTTTGAGAGGTGAAAAAGTTGAGTGAACAATGCAGGGCCTGCCGCAGCAAACTCATCAACGCATGTGAGAGCATTGGAGTCGCGGTGCAGGAGCTAAAGACTGCTTTGGCAACGATTGACCTTGAGGAGTCGTCTGCCAAAGAACGCGCAAGACCTTAAGCCACGCAAGAGGCGAACCCTATGGAAGACGACGACGTTCAAAGCATCTCCTCTCCAGGAATAGCCACAAGCACAGTCATCTTCGAGCAGGCAGACAACAAGAGCTATCTCGTCTTTGACAGACGCGAACAGAAATTCCTCATTACAGAGGGAACGTGGCAGCGTTACCTTGTTGACGACGTAGAACATTTTCCGCTTCAACGGCTACCATGGCCTGCAGTTCACTTGCCCAAAGACGAGAGCGAGGAGCAGCTCTTCAACGAGATTAGGGCTTTCTTTGTTGAGCATCTCGACGTTGCAAATGACCTATTCTATGACGTGTATGCTTGTTTTGTTTTGGCAAGCTGGCGATGCGAAGACTTCACGGTCGTTCCATACCTTTTCTTTTTGGGACCTTTGG
>CAYGYI010000146.1:1755-4148 GCA_964354055.1 uncultured Candidatus Bathyarchaeia archaeon
TATGCTACCGCGGCATAATGGCCTCTAGCATGAGCGCAGCCAGCCTGTTCCGAGCGTTGGAAGCGTGGAGGCCGACGCTGCTGCTTGACGAGACCGAGATTTACAATCGGGACGCTATGGTTGAGGTTCTGGCGTTGCTGAACAGCGGCTATCGGAAAGGTCAGTACGCGATCCGCATAGAAAAGGTTGAGGCTGGAACTCCTCAGATCGCGATGTTTGACACGTTCGGTTTCAAAGTTTTAGCCGGCACGGAGGAACTCGCGGCTACTCTTCAAAGCAGATGCATAATCACGACAATGAGCAAAGCTGTGCGAACCGTTAACCTGTTCGTCGACGAGGACAAAGCAAAAGAACTGCGCGACAAGTTGCTTATGTATCGCTTCCGAAATCTTGGGAAGACAGTGGACTTTGACGTTTCAAAACTGAACGGCTCCTTCAACAATGCCAGAGTTATCGAGTTGTTTGTCAGTCTGTTGCAGGTTGCCCCTTCAGGCGAGGTCCGGCAGCGCCTGATCCAGTGTATGAGGCAGATCACGCAAAGCCGACTGGACGAGGAGCAGGCAAGCGTTGAGGCCAGAATCTTTGACGCTGTCCTCAAGTGCGAGGATAAGGTTGAGAACGGAAAAGTCGGCACACAGGCGATAACAGAGGCTTTCAATATAGGGCTTTCAGAGAAGGAACAAGGCTCGAGCCGATTTGTGGGTCGAAGAGTTGCGGCTCTAGGATTCGAGAAATGTCGACTCAGCGGGGGAACTTCAGGCTTCTTCTGGGACGGCAAGCTTATCGAGAGACTGAGGGCTCGCTACTACCCTAGCCCTTCCAAAACAACTTCACTAACCTCACAAACTTCACAAACCTCACTGCTGACGGACGATCAGGCTGAAACTGGCTCTGACGCCAGTGAAGTTAGTGGAGTTACGCCCACGAACCCAGTGTTCGCAGACTGTCAAAACACCGTGAAAAGTGAAGTTAGTGAAGAAAGTGAAGTTAATGAAGTCAGTTTGGAAAGCCTAGCTTCGAGAACAGCAAAGCTAGAACGCTTAACTGGACGCTATGAAGATCGGTGTGCAAGCTGCAACACCTCAGGATCTATTGATTGGCAGGTCACCTACCACGACGACTCCTGGGGACTGCTTTGCGGAAGATGTGGAGACATTCTCCTAAACAAGATCAGGGAGGCCGGACTGTCCTGATTCAAAAGGAAGCTCAGCGACGACGAGGCAGGCCAGTGAAGTATCATGATGCCTTCCACGAAGGCCAGAGAGAAGCGATGGCCCACTATCGTGCGTTGAAGCGTATCAGGGCGTAGCGTCCAAAGGACCAATACGCGCCGCCAGCTAGGCCACCGATTTGTCTTAACAAGTCACAGTCAAATACCCAATTGTCAGACAATTGCAGTCATGGCGAAGCCAGGCAGACCAGCCCAATACAGTGACCTTCTCCACATCGCAGCACGAGAACTCAAACGCCTACAGCGGGCACGCGCTAGACAAAATCAAGCCAACGTGGAAAGGCCATACCAAGATGGCAAAACAGACAGGCAGCGAGTTCTATGAGGACCCGATGGGCTTCGTAGCGCCGTATAATTGCTTGGGAAAAGCCGAAGAGGACCGAGGAATAAGCCTGAATGAGCACCACCCCCCTATGCCTAAACGCGTCGGCGTGTTGCTGGCACTATGGAAACGGACGCAGTGGCTAGACACCCTTATCAACAAAATGGAAGACCCGAATGCAGACGCTGTAGAGAATGTTAGGGAAATGGTCTATGACTGTCAGGTATTCGCGCAGTTATGCAAAACCGTCCTGTACGGCCTGAAAGATCAGGAACTGGACGCGCTTGCGGTTGAAGTTGAGGAGATTAAGAAGCATGTTGGAATGATTCCAAAATGAGCAAAACAACAATCAGAAGGGAAATAGACGTAATCAACAGGGTCCTTGGCATTGGCAAAGTTGGGTTTGGCTTGGTAGATTCTGACGGACTAATCATTGTGAGCCAGAAGTATCCTGTTCGGAAGCTTACACGGGAACAGTTTGAAGCTGAAAAGAAGGCGGAAGGCTGCACTGAAATCTGCTATATAGTCGAGTCTTGGAGAATGAACTATGGAAATTGACAAGAAAGAGCCTAAAACGTGACATGAACAAAAGAGGGGGACTATAGCGTAAACTACTCGTCGTCCCAATCGTCGTCGTCTTCCCAATCAGTATCTTCTTCCTCTTCGTCTTGATACATGCTGAACATGTTCGACACCCAGAAAGAGAGAGTCACCCCTCCTTTTAAAAGAGATTTTGATTTGAGAAAAAAGAGGGAAGGAGAGTTAAGGATAGCGTTTTCCATAGTTGCCTGTGCAGATTACCACGTCGAATATGCTGACCTTGCCGTCGCCGTTGAGGTC
>CAYGYI010000147.1:0-4012 GCA_964354055.1 uncultured Candidatus Bathyarchaeia archaeon
GTCGCACAGCTTTGCCTACGCCTCACCGCTGGCGGTTGACGCAGGCAAACAATACGCCTGGATCAGCACAACGGGTCTGTCAACTCTCCAGAGCGGAACGCTGACCATTACAGCGTCAGGCAGCGTTGCAGGCAACTACAAGACCCAATACTATCTGACCTTGGCAACTAATCCTTCGAGCGTCGCCTCACCGACGGGAGCAGGATGGTACGACGCAGGAACCAACGCCACCATATCGACAGACGCGTTCGTGGACATAGTCGCAGACTCGTCACGTTATAGATTCAACGGATGGACAACAGTCGACATGACGGAAATAGCTGACCCATCGAGGTCGCCAACAACCGTGCTGATGGACAAGGGTAAAACCGTCACCGCAAACTATGCCATCCAATACAAGATAACCTTCGCCCAGTCAGGCGTAGGCCCGGACTTCACAGGTCCAGTTCTAAAAGTTGACGGAGTAGATTATACAGTTTCAGGCGTTCCGAAATCGTTCTGGTGGGACAAGGACTCTTCGCACGAGTTCCAGTACTACTCACCGCTCAGCCCAGTAACGGGCAAACAGTATCTCTGGATCAGCACAACTGGCCTATCATCTCTCCAGAGCGGAAGCTTGGCAGTCACGACCTCAGGCAGTATTACAGGCAACTTCAAGACCCAATACTACTTGACAGTTACCTCGCCCTATGGCTCGCCTACTCCTGCAAGCGGATGGTTTGACACAGGCGCAAGCATCATGTCGCAGGTAGCATCACCGTGGCCTGGCTCATCAGGCACACGATACGTTTGCACAGGCTGGACTGGAACCGGAAGCGTGCCTGCTTCAGGTTCAGCCACGACGGTAACATTCACCATAACCAGCCCATCAAGCATCACATGGAATTGGAAGACACAGTACCTGCTGACAGTAGCAACCGACCCAAGCGGCTTGAGCCCTCAACCGGCGAGAAACCCAAGCGGCGAAGCTGCCCCCTCAGGCTGGTGGTACGACAGCTCCGCAAGCGTGACGCTAACGTCGCAGACAGTCACAGGGTATACCTTCGTCAACTGGGACGTTGACGGCACTCCCAAAGGTAGCGGAGTCAACCCGATAACCGTCGCCATGAACGCAAAGCACGTTGCCACGGCTCACTACATTGTTCCAACGCCTCAACTCTCAGTCATAATATCGCCGCTCTCTGCCTCGATTCCACTGGGCCAATCAGTGCAGTTCACCTCAGTTCCCAGCGGAGGAACATCACCCTACAGCTGCCAATGGTATCTCGACGGCAACCTCGTTCCAGGCGCAACCTCAAGTGCGTGGACTTTCACTCCAACCGCACACGGAACCTACGAGGTCTACTTGAAGGTCACGGACAGCCACGGCGACACGGTGCAATCACAAACATCAGTAATCTCCGTTCCCTCCGGCGTAGTCGGAGGCTACACGGTACCGTTCAACTTGCCAACCGCATCAACACTGCTGATCTGCTATGCCCTGCTGATGGTTGCCTTCGCTGGCGCGATAAGCCTGATCCGACGCAAAAGGAAATAGGCAACACTTTCCCTCTTCTTCTCTCGACTCCCTGCAAACAGCTAGGTGTTTCTGTTAATGAAGAAGAGAGCCGGAAAAGACGAGGACGAGGCCCACGGCAAACGCAGAAAGCTACTGCTGGCAACTGGACTGATCGCGGTCATCGTGCTAATTCTCGCCAGCGTTCTAGTTTTTCTGCGTCCGGTCGCGCCTCCTCTGCCCTCTGCCGCAATAATCGACCAGCTCAGCAGTTCACAACTCGCCGATCCAAGCCGATATCCGAACCAGACCTTCGTAGGCGAGGCAAAAACACTCCTACAGACACGTTTCTCAAAAATCGACTACTATTCAGACAACGCCACGGTGGATCAGTACAAGGCGCTTCCGACTCGCGGCTACAAGTTCATCATCTGGCGGGCGCATTCAGCCTTGGATTTGACCTCAAAGTACGTGGCCATCTGCACCACCGAGAAATACGGCGCAAAAAACTATAACCAATACTTGGAAAACGGACAGCTAACCCTGTGCAACATTAGTTTCGACCCGAACTGGTATTTTGGAATAACGCCGCTATTCGTGCGCGAGGCCATGAGCGGAAGTTTCGAAGACACGGTGATAGTTTTCATGAGCTGCAACGGTCTGAAGAATGAGTACTACAGCACGGCATCAGCCTTCACTGAGAAAGGCGTGAAAGCCTTCGTGAGCTGGGACGGTTTCGTTGATCCCTCCGATAACGACAACGGCGTCAGCCTTTTCCTTCATCGGCTGATCGACGGCAACAGCACCATCCAACAGGCTGCCTTGAGCATTCAATACTCTTCAGATTTCGGACTGACTGGCCTCAACTGGTATCCTCCCGAGGCTGGCAGTTTCCGTGTGCCTGACTACAGGTCTGCCCACAGTGCGGAGGCAAGAACACTGATAATTGTGGCGCCATCAGAAAGAGGCAAAGTGTTCTCTGGGTCTTTGCTAGGTTCAGATTGTTAGGTATTTGAGGCGTTTTGCGACGGTGATGCAGAGTTGGTTTCGCAGATTGTCGCCTGCTAGGTTCGACTTCTGAAGTTTCTTGATTTCGCCTGCTAAGTCGTTGTCTTGCAGGACCTCGCTCACCCATTTTTCAAAGTCTCCGCGGAGAAGGTGGAATTCTAGTGACTTCACGTTGACCTCATTTATCTTGTCAACGAACTCCTTAAGGGATGAGGCGCTTACACCTGTGTAGTTTCCGATTGAAGTGAAGAAGTAGAATGCCTTCTCGCGTGGCAAAGTGCTCAAGATTCTCAGGTTCACGTCAACGTTCATTTTTCTTCGTTCCTCCTATATTGTGCTTTCTTTTTATAAACGTTGACTTTGTTGGTTCATCAAAGATTGAAAACATGGTTTCCTTGAACTTCCGCGTGATTATCGACGTGCGGATTCTGAGCACGCCGGGCAGCGGCGCAACCGAGTTGGCTATGAAGGCATGCAGGCCTTCTTGGTTTTCGGCCATGACCTTGGCCATTATGAGAAGCTCCTCCGAGATAGATGTGTACACCTCAAGAACCTCAGGTGCCTTGCACAGTCTTTCAGCCACGGCTTCACTTTCTTTGGGGTCCGTGTAGACCGTCATCAAGGCCGTGATTTTTCTGGCCCCTGCCTTGTCAGGGTCAATTATGGTTGTGTATTTTCTAATTACTCCATATTTTTCCAGTCTTTTTATTCGGTCATAGATGGTAGAGTGGGCCATGCCGAGTTTTTTCCCTATATCCGTGTAGGTATGTCTTGCGTCTTCTTGCAGGGTGCCCAAAATCCTGAGATCCACTGCATCCAAGGCTAGAGCATCATTTCTGAGCTTCACGGTCTATCTGCCTTTCTTAGTAGATGCTACTTTGCTTTCAGATTTATTACTTGCCCTCGGAGAAATGTAGGCGCATGCCGTTCTTTCCGTCAAAAATCCGGCCCTGTTGAGCCGGAAATATGTCGGTTTCTGACATCGCTGCCGACAAAATGCCAATGGCGACGTTGCCTGCCCTACATTATTGCGGATTAGATGACAAATAAGTTTAAATTAGTCGCTTAGTACTAGAATATTGTTCTAGAAGTAAATTCCAACTAACGTGTGTGATGCCATGATGAAGATGCCTAAAGTCTGGGATATCGTGAGAGGGTTTAAGGATTCATGCAGGCGCCATGGCTGGAAAACCTCTGAGAACGAGGATTGGGTCAATGTTGGCGAGGAGTACCACAGCTTTGTGCTGGCGAAGGAAATCCATCCAGCCTCCTTCAGGAAAATGGCCGCAAACAGGAAGTGCGTCATCAGTGAGGGCCTGTCCTACCGTGTGGTTGAGGCTGCGTACACTGCTTGGCTTTTCTTAGAGTCACCCTCAGAAACCCTAGTCAAGGCCATAACCGAGAATCATAACCTCGCAAACAAAGTAGCACTCTACGACCTTAGTCCAGTGCTGGAAGGAAGAAACACATGCGTCAAACTCAACTGCACAGAAAGCTCTGTGTTTAGGG
>CAYGYI010000148.1:0-4006 GCA_964354055.1 uncultured Candidatus Bathyarchaeia archaeon
TCTGCATGAGCCGGACTACTTCCAAGTCTGAGGGAGATTCGATAATTCTGACTTTGTCAGCAACTTTCATTTTCTCAGCTACACGTATGAGTTTCTCCTTGTACCATGAAAATTCCTCCGTTACATCTCCGGCAAGCACTAAAGACTTGTCTTGACTCGTTCCCTTCATTGCCGCCACGGCTAGCTCTAAAGACTTATGGGGATGTATTCTTCCGGCATATAGAGCAAACTCTTCTTCTTCACCCGTTGGACAAAACTCGGAATGATTGACTCCTAATGGAACAACTGCACCATGTCTTTGATTTAGCATGCCTTGCCTTTCTGCCTGTCCAAGCAAGTACTGACTGGGAGCGAACAACGATCTGATCTTTCTGTGGCTCGTCTCTTCCCATCTTCCAACTGGAGTAAAAAGAAGAGCCTTGTCAACTATCTCGCGATGAAGGGGCAATTCCTGCATCTCTTGAAAGGGAAGTCCCCAAGAACGACGAAGACGTCGAGCCACGTTTAGATACACGATCGCTGATGTTTTCCTAAAGTAATAGAAGTACGGCATCAACCAATGTTCTCCATGATATTGCACCATTGCGACGTCGTAATTCAGGTCGGCAATTTTCTCGCTCATGTTCATGACGAGGTTCACTTGGGATAGCCAATAGTTCAAATGCTTTGCGACATTGAACATCAAATTGTCCTGTCTGCGCAGGTGACCGCGTGAACGTTGCCCTAAGGATTGACCAACAGTAGACTGCTTCTTGGAAAAAACGTGAATAGGCAACGATAGATAGGCTTTAAAACAGGAGCTTCTGTTCAAGTTAGTCGTGAATAAACCAATTTCATGTCCTTTCTTCTTCAACTCGGCTGCAACTTCAAATGTAAAGCGCCTCGACCCAGTTCTAAGCGACAAATCTTCATCAATGAAAGCAATCTTCACAAGGATTCCTCGGTGACTCATTCTTTCCTAAAGCCGTCGATGCCACGAACTATATCGATGTGCACGTTAGCTTGCGCTATTCTGCGATTGAAGGGCATAGGCGTAACTTTGAACAGTGCGTTCAATGTCTTTCGTTGTGTGGGCAGAAGAAAGAAAGCAAGTTTCAAACTGGGACGGTGGCAGAAACACTCCTTGCTCTAGAAGTCTCTTGTGAAACTCCAGAAACCTCTTACTGTCAGCTTTCTTGGCACTTGCATAGTCATAGACAGGTTTGTCTGTCAGAAACATCTGAAACATCGAGGCCACATGATTGATCTGCATGGATACACTCAGCTCTTTTGATAAACCTTCCAAAGACTTGACTAGTCCCTCACATTTCTTCTCCAACTCGGCATAGAAACCCTTTCTACTATGCAAAATCCTTAGTGTTGCCAAACCAGCCGCGACGCTGATCGGATTGCCACTGTATGTCCCTGCTTGGTACACTTTTCCAGACGGCGCGATCATCCGCATGATCTCCTCGCTTCCGGCGTAGGCGGCTAAGGGAAAACCGCCGCCCAAAACTTTGCCAAGGGTCGTCAAGTCAGGCTCGACACCATAATATTCCTGCGCACCGCCAAGCGCCATGCGGAAACCCGTGATCACTTCATCGAAGATGAGAACCAGATCATGCTGTTCAGTCAACTCACGTAAGGCCTTGAGAAATCCTTTCTTTGGCGTTACTACACCTATGTTGCCTATGACAGGTTCAACAATCACTGCTGCAAGTTCCTTCCGTTCCTTCTTCACCGTGACCTCAAATGTCTCAACGTCGTTGTAGGGCACGATAATAGTGTTCTTGGTCGTCTCCTCAGGAACCCCGAGCGAATCGGGCATCCCAAAAGTTGTGGCTCCGGAACCGGCCTTCACAAGCACACAATCATGCGCTCCATGATAACAGCCTTCAAACTTGATGATCTTCCTTCTTCCCGTAAACCCTCGGGCAACTCGTATCGCGCTCATCGTCGCCTCCGCACCTGTCGTCACAAGACGAACCATTTCAGCCGAGGGCACACATTTGCAGATTAGCTCAGCAAGCTCAACCTCCTGTCCAGAAGGTGTTCCGTACAACGTGCCTCGGTCAAGCTGATCTCTAACCGCCTCAATCACTTGCACAGGAGCATGACCCAGGATCAGTGGTCCATACCCCAAACAATAATCGATGTACTCCTTTCCATCAACATCTGTAAGGTGAGAACCCTTCGCAGACTTGGTAAAGAAGGGGTAGGGTTCAAAGGCCCGAACAGGGCTGTTCACTCCTCCAGGAATGAGCTTCCTAGCCTTCTCAAACAACTTCTTGGATTCAGACAACGTTCTTCACCTGCTTGATCTTGAACAACTTTTCAGCGGCTGAAAGCAAACTATCATCACTATCCGATGCAGCCTGTCTCAGCTGATCAATCGGCGTCTGCAAGACCCTCTCCACCAGTTCACGCGAAAACCTGTCCAAAATTCCCACTCTCTTCTCATCCTGCTCCGCCATCTTGCTTAACGCTCTCTTGAGCTCCTTCTGTCTGATGCTCTCAACTCGCCTGAAAATCTCGGAGACCAATGGCTGAACCGAAAATTCGGACTGCTGTCTTTCAAAACGCTCTAGCTCTTCAAGAACGATCTTCCTAGCCTTTTCTGCTTCAGCTTGCCTGTTTCTGATACTCTCCTCGACAACCTCCTTTAAACTGTCAATATTTTTCAGAGATACGCCGCGGAGGTTGCCGACGTCGTCCTCAACTGCACGTGGTTGCGAGATATCTACCACAAGTAAGCGTCGCCGGACACGGCGTTTAGTACGAATCTCTCGTAGGCTGCTAGCTCTAACGACTGGCTTGTTGACGGTAAGAGCCACGATGGCAACATCAATCCGCGGGATTACATCGTAGATCTCCTCAAACCTTATCGCTTTACCCAAGACTTTCCGAGCAAGCTGCACCCCTGTCTCGTGCGTTCTATTGGCAATAATAATTGACTTAACCCCTCTTCGCCGCAGTGTTTGAGCCGCAACAGATCCAGCTTCACCTGCACCCACAACCAAAGCCACCCTACGCTTCAAGTCTCCAAGCTCTTTCGCAGCAAGATCTACAGCGGCCGAACTGATTGAAACCGAACCGTGATTAACGCGCGTCTCACTCCTAACTTTCCTGCCCACGTTAATAGCACACATAAAGGCTTTGTCAAGCACCAGCCCGACGCTTCCATTTTTCTTCGCCGCCAAATAGGCCGCCCTCACTTGGCCGAGAATCTGATCCTCTCCAATAGCCATCGAATCCAATCCTGAAGCCACATTGAAAAGATTTCCAAGTGCTTCTCTACCCTTCAGTAAATCAACATTTCTAGTCAGAATATCTAAGCTCACTCCAGCATCAGCGCTCCAAAACTTCAAAACTCTCCCAACCGAATTTCCTTCGACTGAGCCATGAGGAACGCCGTAAATCTCAACGCGATTGCATGTCTGAACCAGAACACACTCCT
This sequence comes from uncultured Candidatus Bathyarchaeia archaeon, assembly GCA_964354055.1. Lineage (GTDB taxonomy): Archaea > Thermoproteota > Bathyarchaeia > Bathyarchaeales > Bathycorpusculaceae > DATKKK01. The sequence goes on from CAYGYI010000148.1 coordinate 3,437, forward strand.
TCATGATACCCTCAGAACAGAGACCCTTCATAACTTCATCCTCATCCTTGAAGACAAGTGACTCCAACAAAGGCAACTTGGTCTTCTTGTAGGACGCCGAGAGACAGACAATCATAAACCGAGCCTCCAGAAATAACAGCTCAAACGATCGCAACAGTTTTCTGAAACTTACCTTCAAAAGTTCCTTTCGAGACAAATACCAAATCATTAAGCGTAACCCCAACTCTGTTCTTGACTTGGTCAGCAATTTGCGCCTTTAGCATTCTTTCCTCGCTCGAAGATAAAGGTCGGATTGTTTCAACCTTCAAAACCACATCGTGGCTTGGTGTCCGTTTGTCCACGACGATCTGGCAGTTTCCAGTGAGCATCGGAAACTCCCCGAGAACAAACTCGACATGGCTAGGAAAGACGGGTACACCTCGAACTTTGACCATGAAGTCTTCTCTGTCAATGTCAGCACTGACTTTCGGGTGGGACATGCCACAACCGCACTTCTCAAAGCCCAAAACCGATGTAACATCTCTCGAAAGGTATCTTATCAATGGAAACGCTTCCCGTTGCAGACTCGAA
>CAYGYI010000149.1:0-3992 GCA_964354055.1 uncultured Candidatus Bathyarchaeia archaeon
AGCTCGCATTCACCGTAACTGGAGTCGACATATCAGAGAGCATGCTGAAAAGAGCCAGGGAAATCGACCCTGAAGGAGATTACCGCCTCATCACGGAAGGCGACTTCAATCAGTTCGAAGACAACGCCTACGACCTTGTGCTCTCCGCATTCACGTTCGACAACATACCCACCGTAGAGAAGAAAGTCAGGAACTTTAGAGAACTTGCGCGCCTGCTTAAACGTGAAGGAAGATTGGTCAATCTAGTTTCGTCGCCCGAGATATACACGCATGAGTGGGCTTCGTTTTCCACCAAAGATTATGCAGAGAACAAACAAGCGAAAAGCGGAGACAAAGTGAGAATAGTTCAGACAGATACAGAGGACAAGAGGCCAGTGAAGGACGTTGTCTGGACACATGAGTACTACTTAGAAACCTACAAAAAATCCGGATTAGAACTGGTCAAGACCTATAAGCCGCTGGCAAAAGAAAGCGAACCATTCAAATGGGTCAATGAAACAAAGATAGCACCTTGGACTATTTACCTATTGAAGAAAGAAGCGAGCGCTTAATTTACAGACACCGTGGCGGGTTCACGGATTTGCACAGTTCACATTCTTCGATGTTGATTGAGGCATCGAAAGTTTTGTGCATTTTGCACATCAGGCCTTTGGCGCGAATCTCTCTGCAGATGCGGCAGAACTGCATGATGAACTCTTTTCTGGACATGTTGCTCTTGACCAGCGAGTCAGCAAGCTCTTCCACGAGCAGGTTGATGTTCTTGTCATTCTCCAAGTCGATGGCTTTGCCGCGTATTTTTCTGCTGTAGAGACTTATGGCAGGTTGACTTAGGCCGAGGAGCTTTGCGGCCTGCGCTTGGTTCAGGCCGTGCTTGGCCATCAGTTGTTTGGCTGTCATGGCTCGAACTGCAGGCAGAACGCATTTTACCGCGATTTCGCACGGGACAGACATTTATGTTGCTTCCGGATATTATTGTGTAGAAAGGCATAAATATACTTTATTACGATTGTAATATCGTTTTGAGGCGAAACCCCATGAATTGGCGAAACACAATCGAGATTTCAAAAGACGTTTACTGGGTAGGCGTCAGAGACTGGAACAGAAAACTGTTTGACGCGTTAATCCCGCTTCCGAAAGGAACTACCTACAACGCCTATGTCGTGATTGGCACAAGCAAGAAGGCACTGATCGACACGGTGAACCCGGGATTCGAAAAAGAATTAGAGGAGAAGATCAGCAAGATCGCAAACCCGGCAGACATCGACTACGTCATAATGAACCACGCGGAACCTGACCACGCAGGCTCGATCCCGCACATAATGTCCATAAACAGCAAAGCCATGCTAGTGACGACTGCCAAGGGCGCAAAAATGGCTCAGATCTACTTCAAAGTGCCGGAAGACAGGATTAAAGTGGTTGCTGACGGAGACATGATTGATCTGGGCGGTAAGACTCTCAGGTTTGTTGAGGCGCCTATGCTGCACTGGCCTGAAACCATGTTCACCTATCTGCAGGAAAGCAAAGTTCTTTTCCCGTGCGACTTTCTCGGATCTCACGTGGCTATGGGGATCTATGACGACGAAGTTGACGACCTGCTGGTTCATGCTCAGAGATATTTCGGCGAAATAATGATGCCCTTCAGAATAATGGGCCAGAAAGCAATGGACAAAATCAAAGGCTTGGAAATCGCCATGATCGCACCCAGCCACGGACCAATCCACAGAAATCCACAACGCATACTCAACGCCTACAGGCAATGGACAAACGGCGAAACCAAACAGAAAGCCATAGTCGTTTACGCTACCATGTGGGGAAGCACTGAAAAGATGATCAAAACGATGGTTGACACGCTCACCTCCGAAGGCATAGAGGTTGCGGTCTACAACCTGGCTGTATCAGACATCGGTGACGTGGCCAAAGATCTTGTTGATTCAAGAGCAATCGTTGTCGGCGCGCCCACAGTGCTGGCAGGCGCACATCCGCTGGCAGTCTATGCCACCTATCTGGTTAAGGCTTTGAAGCCGCCAGCAAAGTTTGCCGTGGCGCTCAGTTCCTATGGTTGGGGCGGAGGCGCCGTCAAACATGTTCAGGAAGTGTTAGGCCAGACGAAGATGGAGGTCGTCGGAGCTATAGAGATAAATGGCCCGCCAACAGAAACTGATTTGACCAAAATCGTAGAGTTGGGCAAAACTCTTGCCAAAAAGATCAAGGAGGAAAAACAGTGAACGGCTCATATGAAGATAAGAAAAAAATGCTGAAGGAAATCATCAGGCAGCTACATGAGGGCGTGCCTCCACAAGAAATCAAAGAAAGATTCAAGCAAGTAATAGACAACACGAATGCCGAGGACATTGCGCGGATAGAACAGGAGCTTGTCAAAGAAGGCATGCCTCGAGAACAGCTTCAGAAACTCTGTGATGTTCATCTTGCGGTTTTCGGCGAACAAGTACAGGAACGGGAACTGCATTTGCCTTCTGGACACCCAGTCAGCATCCTAATGGCAGAACATGAGGCCCTTCTTGAACGTGCGGACAAACTGAAGATCGCCGTGAACTTGATTGTGGAGGCGTGTGACGTGGTCTACGTCGGAGACGCTCTCACCGAGCTTAAGGGTATAGTGAAAGATTTTGCGGATTCAGATAAACACTATCAGCGTGAGGAAAACGTGCTCTTCCCACTAATGGAAAGGCACGGCATTAGCGAGCCTCCTGCAATAATGTGGATGGAACACGATAAGATCAGAGAGACAAAGAAGAAACTCGGCAGCCTCGTTGAAAGATGGAATGCCATGGCCTTCACAGATTTCAAGACACTATTGGCGCCGCTTGCAGAGCAACTGTGCAAGCTTCTGCCTGACCACTTCTTCAAGGAAAACAACATACTCTTTCCATCAGCGCTTCAAGTAGTCACCGAGCAGGAGTGGCTTGATGCTAGAAAAGAGTTCGACGAGATTGGTTACTGCTCTTTTACGCCTCAGCATGTGCTTGCAGAGCTGCAGACCAAGACTGCTGGGAAACCAGCAGCGCATGCCACGACTCAGACCGAGGACGCTCTCCAGTTCGAAACAGGAAACCTCACAAAGCAAGAGACTGAAGCCATATTCGACACCATACCACTGGACATATCGTTCGTAGATAGCAATGATAGCGTGAAATACTTCAACAAAGCCGAGAAACGCATCTTCGTCCGCACCAAAGCCGTCCTGGGCAGAAAGGTGCAGATGTGCCACCCGCAGAAAAGCATCCACATCGTCAACAAGATCGTTGAAGCCTTCAAAGCAGGCAAAAAAGACGTAGCCGAATTCTGGATCACCCTAGACAACAAATTCGTACACATACGGTTCTTCGCAGTCAGAAGCAAAGACGGCAAGTATCTGGGAACCTTGGAAGTAGTGCAAGACACAACAGACATCAAAAAGCTGGAAGGACAAAGGAGATTGCTGGACTGGGAAGGCTAAGCTTTCTCACTTCTGAACAAACCTATCTTTTACTCTGTTTCAAACAGTATCTTCAGAGTTGACAGAACGCGGACACCATGGCATCCGCATCGTAAGCCATTGGATACTAGAATTAGACAATCTATGACCTATTATCGCTGGGTGATCCTAAAGGCTTAAGAACGTTCTTCGGGTTAGTTCCCGCAGGTCTTGGGCTGGGGAGAAAGTGGAGAGTAAGCTTCACAGGCTGGGCAAAAGGGCTTTTCTGGAGCTGTCGCTCGCGATTGACATGGTTGTTGACATGCTGACTGGACCTTCTTTTTGGCTTGTCATGCTTTGCTCATTCGGCGGAATGTACGTTTTCGTGATGCTTTATGCGGCGTACTTGCTACATGTTAATCCGTGGCTCACGATAGTTCCGCCTTTGATACCTGTGACGACTGCGTGGTTCCTAATTCTGAGGAAACGCATCAAGAACTATCTAGCCTTGTTACTGCAGCCACCACGGAATTGGGATATAGACGAAGCCATCAAAGGCTATGAAGAACTGTTAAGG
>CAYGYI010000150.1:0-3963 GCA_964354055.1 uncultured Candidatus Bathyarchaeia archaeon
AAGTGCCGAGCACCTGCGTCCCAGAGTCAATTATCCGCTCAAGCTGCAAAGCCGTAACCACATCTTTGTACTTGCCGAAGCCATAGTGGGGCAAGTCATACGGCTCGTAGATGTCGTAGCCCGTGGCTACGACGATGCAGCCCACCGTGAACATTTCTTCAACAGGCTTCTGCTCGAAATCCACCGCATTGACAGGGCAGACTTGCTGACATTTCTTGCAGCTCCCATCCTTGAAGTACAGGCACGATTCTCCATCAATTATGTAAGTGTTCGGCGTGGCCTCTGGAAACGGCGTATAGATGGCTTTACGCGTCCTCATGCCCGCGTCAAACTTGTTTGGCACTGTCACAGGACACACTTCAGAGCATTTGCCGCAGGCGATGCAGCTTTCATTAACGAAGCGAGGCTTTCTCAAGACCTTGGCCTTGTAGCTGCCAATCACGCCCTCAACCTCTTTCACGTTGGAATACGAAAGCAGCTTAATGTTCGGATGAACCGCAGCCGCACCAACCCTCGTAGCCACACATGAAAACCGTGGACAATGAATCTGCTGAGGACAGTTAGAACACTCGAAAACTGGAAAAGTCTTGCCCAACTGCGCCATATGGCCGCCGATAATTTCCGCTCTATCAACCAAGTACACTTGATAGCCCATTTCGGCAAGGTCAACCGCAGCACTTGTGCCCGCTACGCCTGCACCCACGACCAGGGCTTTGCTCGTGACAGGCACCTCGATAACGTCAAGCGGCTCAAGCAGTCGCACCTTAGCCACAGCCATCTTGACAAGTTCCTTCGCTTTCTCCGTGGCCTCTTCAGGCGTGCCCTGATGACACCACGACGAAAACTCGCGAATGTTAGCCATCTCGTAAAGAAACGGGTTCAAACCAGCTTCAGAAACAGTTCGGCGGAACGTCGGCTCGTGCATCCTCGGTGAACATGCGGCCACCACCACACGGTTCAGCCCATGTTCGCGTACGCCCTTGCGAATCTCCTCCTGACCCGGATCAGCGCAAGTGTAGCGATTCGTCTTAACGTAGACTACGTCAGGCAGCTTTCGCGTGTATTCAGCCACGGCTTCGACGTCTACGGTGCCTGCGATGTTGAGACCGCAGTAGCACACGAACACACCTATGCGCAGCTCCTCGGTTTTAACTTCTATCTTGGGCATAGGCTGGTTGCTCATGCTGCTTCGCTCTCCGCCATGACGGCCTTAACCTGAGCCGCAATCTGCTTGTCCGAATAATTCGGCATCGTTATCGCATCCATCGGACAAGCTGAACTACATATTCCGCATCCCCTGCACAGGCCCTCATCGATTTTGGCCAGTTTCTTTTCGCCTTTGGTCTCCATCACAATAGCGCGGAACGGGCAGGCGGTTTCGCAGATCTTGCATCCACTGCACAAGTCCTCGTTAACCTTTGCCACAAGCGGCTCAACCAGCCACGCATCCTTGCTCAGAACAGCTGCTGCTTGTGCTGCTGCGGCACTGCCGTGGGCGACACTGTAAGGTATGTCCTTCAACCCTTGACATGCGCCTGCGAGAAAGATGCCTGGCACCTCCGTGTCAGTAGGTCTAATCTTTGGCTGACATTCAACGAAGAAGCCATCGTTGTTCAGCGGTACGCCAAGTATTTTGGCCAGTTCAGGCGCAGTGGCCTGTGGAATCGCGGCATTAGCCAGAACCACCATCTCCACATCAGCTTTAACCTGCTTGCCATCCTCGCCCTCACCGTAAACCGTCAGATTGTTGGTCTTCTGGTCCTCGGTTACTCGGCGGTTTTCCAGTTTTGTTCTGGTGAATTTGACGCCTGATTTCTGGGCGCGGTTGAAGAATTCCTCGTAGCCTTTGAAGTTGCTACGCATATCATTGTAGAAGACGTAGACGTCTATGGCGTCTTTGTACTTCTCTTTGAGCATTACTGCGTGTTTGAGCGTATACATGCAACAGAAGCTTGAGCAATACTCGTACCTGTTGATGTCGCGTGAACCGACGCATTGGATAAAAGCTATCGAGTGCGGCTTCTGCCCATCTGAGGCTCGAACCACCTTGCCGCCCGTAGGTCCAGCCGCCAGAATCAGCCTTTCAAACTCCAGGGCTGTAAACACGTTCGTGAACTTGCCATATCCCGTCCACTCCAAGTCTCGTGGGTCATACATGTCATAGCCGATGGCCACTACGATGGCGCCCACATTGACGCTGATTTCCTCAGGCTTCTGGTCAAAATTAATGGCCTGCCTAGCGCCGCACGCGTCCACACACTTGAAACACTCGATACAGTAATCCCTATTGATCGTGTGCGTGAGCGGAACAGCCTGACCGAAAGGCGGCGAAATCGCCTTACGCACACCCAAATACATGTCCGCATAGTTCGGATACTCAATTGGGCATGCTTCACGACATTCGCCACAACCTGTGCAGCTTGCAGCAATCACGTACCGCGGGTTTTTGCGGACCTTGACGTTGAAGTTGCCCACGTGACCATCTACCTTCAGCACGTCAGCGTAGGAGATTATCTCGATGTTCGGGTGCCTTCCCACATCCACCATTTTTGGGCCTTCGATGCAGATACTGCAGTCAAGCGTTGGAAACGTCTTGTCCAGCAACGCCATGTAGCCGCCTATAGTTTCGGTTTTCTCAACCATGTAGACTTTGAAGTCCATGTCTGCCAAGTCTAGTGCAGCGTTTATGCCTGCGATGCCTCCGCCGATAACCATGACTTTCTTTGTGATAGGTAACTCGATAGGTTTCAGCGGCTCAAGCAGTCGTGCTTTCGCGACTGCAATTCGAACTGTGTCTTTGGCCTTCTTCGTGGCTTCTTTGGGGTTGGTCTTGTGGCAGTAGGAGTCGAACTCGCGGATGTTGGCCATTTCGAAGAGCCACGGGTTCAGATCTGCCTTGGATACGCATCTTTGAAACGTAGGCTCATAAAGTCTCGGTGAGCAACCTGCCACCACTACGCGGTCAAGTCTATTCTTCTTTATTGCCGCGATGATTCCGTCTTGTCCCTGCGCGCTACAGGGATAGTTCATTTGCTCTGCATAAACTACGCTGGATAGGCTTTGCGCATATTTTGTGAGTTCATTAACATCTATCACAGAGGCTATGTTCTGACCACACTGGCACACGAAAACACCCACGCGAGGCCCTGCTGGCTCCGGTTCAGCATTCTTGGCTTCCGTCTTGGAGGTTTTCTTGGCTACTGGAAGCTTCTTCTGGACAACCTTTCTCGGCATGCTAGTCCCCCTTCAAGTCCACCCGTTTCTTCACTGATTCTCTTGCCCTGAGAGAACCTTTCATCTTCAGCTCCTTTGTCATCTCCGTAGGCGACGTGAATCTTTCAAGCGCCTTATTCCACGCGCCTGAACGCACCGGCGTGTGGCTTACGCGCGTTCGCTTCAGCTCAAGCGCCTCCTCCACTGGGCAGGCAAGCTTGCAAGCTCCGCAGTAGACGCAGAACGTCTCGTTGACGTGAATTTTCTTTCCATTATCAGAAAGGCAAAGCGTGCCGGTCACTGGACAGACATCGAGACAAGCAGTGCAGTTCTCAGGACACTTCGCTTCATGTATTACGAGTTTTCCGCTGAGGAATTTGCGCACCTGTATCGCTCCCTCAGGAAGCTTGAACTCGCACACGCGACAGCACGGACAATGTTCCAAATCCACGTCAACCTTCGTGCCTGAAACTTTGATTAGGCTCAGTGGGCATGCTCTCTCTGCCTCTGTAGCGTCGACTGGGAATTTGTCAGTATTGACCTTCACATCGCGGATTAATTGCGGGAAGCTTTCCTTTTCAACCACTGACAGGAGGTGCTTGCCGTTTACGGTGATTTTGACGGCTCCGTATGGACAGAGTACGTCGCATATTCCGCAGAAGTTGCATTTTGCGAGGTCTATGTCGATTTTGGCTTTTGCGGCTTTTCCATCTGAAGTTTTGGGTTGTTTTTCGGTTTTTATGGCTTCTT
>CAYGYI010000151.1:0-3914 GCA_964354055.1 uncultured Candidatus Bathyarchaeia archaeon
AATGGCATCAGTGTTCATTCTTAATCCATGATAAGACATGGCCGCAATCTTCGGCTTAGACTCAGCTGCTTTCTCGTCGATCTCGACCAATTCCTCATCCGTAAACTGATAGATGTTGTGTTTTCCCTTTCCAAACAGCCTAGTGTAAACCACATCTGAATTGAGGCTCGGTTTTTCCCTCGATAAATCAACACAATGAACGATACTCAGTTCTTGCATGAGTCTCGTTACCTCAGTTTTAATTGGGGATCTTATTTCCCAAACGAGACGCACCTCTTCCGGGGTTATCGAGGAAAAGAACTCTCTCGCTTCCTCCAGTCTTTCTTCATCCAAGATGTAGCTTGCCGGAGTCTCAAGAACCAGAAAAGGCGCGTCAAGGATTCTACAGTAGCTAATCATCTGCTCAAACACTCGGTATGCTTCCTCGACTGGCTTCAAGCCTATTCGATGAGTGAGGTCCTGGTGACATCTTACGCTGAAAGTGAAGCCCGTGGGCACGGTTTTCCGCCATGCTTCAACTCTCCTTGTCTCTGGATACTCGTAGAAAGTGTAGTTCACCTCGGTAAAATTGAAAATCTGAGAATACGACTCCAGCTTGTTTAGAACATTGAAATAGGCCCATCCGCCTGTTCCAACTAGAAACTGAGTCACTGAACCACGCACACCATCTACTTTCACTGAATGGACAGATTAACTTTCATGGAAAAAAGGCCTACTTTAACCAATCTCTCTCCACAGTCCATGAATGTCGCTTCGATGGTACATTCAAAAGCACTGGAAAAGCCATGTTTATTCCCTCATGACTTCATGGAAGTGAGCCCATTTGTCTCAAAACGCGCTAGCCAAGCCTCTGTCCTCTCAAGCGTTGCTCTCATTCAGCATGGCAAACATAGACCGACTATTTCCAGGCTTTGCTGTAGGCGACTTCGCTGCACTCTATGGCTTGCCAACGATTCTGCCCCTGTCACTCTTCCTCTCAGTGAAAGCCCAGCTACCCACTCAACTGGGCGGATTAGAAACCAACGTGACCTTCATTGACGGAGGAAACACGTTCAAACTCTACAGGGTTTCCCGCCTCGCACAAACGTATCAGCTAGACCCGAGACAGGTATTAGAGCGCATCTTCATTTCCCGAGCCTTCACCGCACACCAGATGACTTCACTAGTCTTTGAGAAACTCGAAGAAGCAGTCAGCAGGCTTGATTCGAAGCTTGTGATAATCTCAGACATGGCCGGACTGTATCTTGACAAAGACGTTCCAACAGCAGAAGCCAAAGAAGTCTACAACCAACTAACCACTTACCTCTCAAAACTCGCAGAAGAAAAACAAATCATAATCATAGCGACACTTCTTCCTCACCCATACTCAAGATTGAATACTTTTCTTCACGCTGCAACATGCGGAAGAGCAAACGTAGTCGCATCCATCCGACCATCACGATTTGGTCAAGAATTTGTCTTAGAAAAACATCCAATTCTCGACTTAGGATATGCCCAGTTTCCATCTCAGAATCTCACGTTAAACGAGTTCATGGAGAATTAAGCATGGGCAAAACAGTTCCGTCATATCGCCTTGCACTTGAAGAGGAGATTGGAAGATGGAAAGGATTTGTTGAAGCTTTGCGTAGCGAGGACAGAGAGGCTTTTGAACAGTTAATGGATGCTTGCAGAAGCTACGCCTCAGCCGGAAGCAACTCCACAAGACCCGTGATGTTCGAGCCCATGACCATGTCCATCATGCTCTCCCAACAAAAGAAAATCATCAAACTAGAGAAGGCTCTGGATGCAATCGAACAATGCTCCTGCCAACCTCAAGAGGGTTAAAGGCTGGATACTCGACGTCTACCCATCAGAACTTGGCGAAATCGCCGTCTGGATCATCGGAGAAAACGGTGAACGAGTAAGACTAACAGATAGGTTTGAACCCAAAATCTACATTTCAGGCAGAGAAGAGGACATAGAGAGACTTGCAAGCCGTTTCTTCGCCAACAATGCGATAGCTTCATGGACTTTCGTTTACAAATTTGCCAAAGCAGCAGACACAGAAAAATCTAAAGTTCTAGAGGTCACATTGAAGGATTGCAGAAAGACTGCTTCTTTCGTTCATAGTGTTTTGGAAATGGGACGCTATTTGAAATATCAAGTGCACAACTGCGATTTGCACGGAGACCAAGCTTACCTGTTTGACCGCGACGTCTTCCCGCTTGCGCTTGTCGAAGCAGAAAGCGAAAAATCAGGATTGAAGTATAACCTTCTGGATTCTACGGAAAGCGTGGACTACCAGGTTCCGTCCTTGCGAACCATGCGAATCTCTGTAGAGGTTGCCAAGAAAGGAAAGATTCCAGTTCTCAACGATCCGATAGACAAGATAGTTGCGACTCAAGCAGACAGCGAAATAACGATAGACGCTGACGATGAAGGAGAAAAACTCTTACAGCTAGCGAAGAGGGTTAAGGAGCTTGATCCCGACATAGTTCTGACCCGTGGCGGAGATTCGCACGTTCTCCCTTATCTAGTGCAGCGGGCAACCATCAACAACGTTCTAGACGAACTCGTTCTTAGCAGAGACGAAGTCCCATTAGTTGCTAAGCAGATGAGTGGCAAGACCTTTTTTTCTTATGGACGGACGTTTTATCGGGCTCCTTTGAGAAGGCTATTCGGCAGGATACACATCGATGAGAGCAATACTTTTGTTTTAAATGAATGCGGATTCCAAGGCTTAGTCGAGATAGCGAGAACCTGCCGAGTTCCCCTGCACACCGCTTCCAGATCGTCAATAGGTTCAGCCATGAGCTCGCTCCAGTTCTATCAAGCCCTGAAAAGTGATGTTCTGATTCCCCGAAACAAGGGCATCCCTGAAGCATTCAAATCCGCTTACCAGCTTTTGGTCGGAGACAGAGGCGGCTTCATCTATGAACCAGAAGTCGGCATTCACGACGATGTAGGCGAAGTGGACTTTGCTTCCATGTATCCTTCGCTGATGGTCAACAACAACATCTCCGCCGAAACCGTTCTCTGCAAATGCTGTCCAGACTCGAAATTACGCATCCCTGAACTGAACTACAATATTTGCGAAAAACGAGTTGGAATCGTGCCCAAGGCTCTAAAGCCCATTGTCTTGAAAAGGCTCTTGTACAAGAGGCTGAAGACTGAAACTCAAGATGAGCATATGAAAGAGGCTTATGACAGTCGGCAGACGGCTTTGAAGTGGATTCTCGTAACCTGCTTCGGCTACTTGGGTTACAGAAATGCAAAGTTCGGCACCGTAGACGGCCACATTGGAGTATGTGCTTTTGGCAGAGAAGCCTTTCTGAAAGCTTCCCACATAGCAGAGAAGAACGGCTTCAGAGTTCTTCATGGGATTGTCGATTCGCTGTGGCTAGAAAAGCAGAACGCAACGCCACAGGAGTATCTTGACTTATGCAAAGCAGTAAGCGGGGAAATAGGAGTGCAGCTGACTTTTGAGGGACGCTACAAATGGATAGTTTTTCTTCCGTCCAAAATGCATCCCGCAATCGGGGTTTTGAACCGATATTATGGTGTTACGGAAAGTGGCAAGATAAAAATCAGAGGCATAGACGCACGGAGAAGAGACACGCCCAAGTTTGTGTATGATGCCCAAATGGAAATGATCAACGTCTTATCTTCTGCCAACAATTCTAGAGAGTTTCGGGAAAAGGTGCCTGAAGCATTGAAAGTGATTAAGAAGTACAGAAGGAAGCTTCTGGACGGGGATGTCGCTGTTTGGGATTTGATTATTACGAAGCATCTGTCTAAACCTCTCAATAAGTATAAGCAGAGAGTCGGCCAGGTCATTGCTGCTGAACAGCTAGAAAGAGAAGGCGCAGAGATTCACGCAGGCAAGAACATCAGATTCCTCGTAACTAGCGCAGACAATAAACGCTATGAAAGAA
>CAYGYI010000152.1:0-3906 GCA_964354055.1 uncultured Candidatus Bathyarchaeia archaeon
ATCAACATGGAAACTCCGAAAAGCACATACGAAAGGAGAATAGGTATCTTCCTGTTCGTTTTGTCCACAGTTTTACCGACAGGAATCGCAAGGAGAACCGTTGTAATCGGCACAACCGCCGTAATCACTCCCCACATCGTCTTCTCTATCAACAACTCGTTTACAGCGTACACGGAGAGGTAGAGGGTGACTGTGGCGAAGCCGAACTGCATTATTACAAGCGAGAAGAACAAGTAAAGCAGAGATCGTGGCACTTTCTTCCAAACTTGGAAACTCTCTTTCATTGCCGTCGGATAGCTTCCCAGAAACTCGCTTAAGCTAGGTCTCTGGCCAGATGCCACGGTTTCCTTCAGCCGAAACAGTCTAAGAAACGATGCAGCCAAAAACAGTACCACAACAATTCCATATCCAATTCTCATTCCATCCATCAAACCATATTGCGTGTAGAGGAAGGCCGCAAGAGCAGGTCCCGGCGTTGTTGAAGCACTTCCTATGAGTGTGACTATGCCGAACCCCATTCCTCTTCGTTCCGGAGGCAAAGAGTCCGCAATCATCGCTCCTAGAGCTGGTTGATATGTGGAATTGCACAATGCCATCAGAACCGCCCCTATCAGGATGAAATGCCACGAAGGCGCTATGGCAAACAGAATATAGCTCAAACCTACCCCGAAAGTCATCATACTGATAATCCATTTTCGCCCGAATTTGTCCGCCAAATAGCCGCCTGGAAACTGCATAGAAGCCAGCGCCAGAAACTGGAAAAGCCCTATCATGCCCAAAATCGTTTCAGTCGCACCCAAGCCCAACACATACAGAGCATAGTAAGCAGTAGGGATCTCCGCTGCAAAGTCTATTAGAACCCAGCTGGAAACAAGAACAGCATAATTGCCTTTGATAAACGAGAATTCGTTTCTGAACCTCTCACCTAACCTCATCGCATCTTCTCCAATCCATATTGAACCACTGTACACTTCACATTAGCATTATGGGCAAAAGTGACCATCCGGCTGACCACGTCCGCCATCATCAAAGACCAATCTGCACAGCCTCGAACACCCATCATCAGACGTGTCGTCATTCTCAAGTCAGCCATACCGCCTACATTCCCGGACACAAAAAGCTATCTGGACATAATAAAAGGAAACTCACAACACGCAGTCACAATATGTGACTAGAACAAAACTACCACGCAACATTTGCGAGTTCTCATGTTCTTCGGCGTCTCTGCCAAGGCTCAAGTCGCATACCTTGCTTCATCATGCCCAGTATGTTATTCTTCAATTCCTCGTAACAGGCGCTCAGCCGTCTTGCATCGGTCTTTGACATGCCTTGGAGAACGAGTTGCTTCTCGAAAGCTCTTCTAGCTTTTCTGACTCGCCAGCCCAGCGTAAGATACATCCAAGAAAGATCAAGCGTCATATGTATTATGCGTGGAGCTGACTCGAATAGTGAAACAAAGATGGAAGAGACGCTCATTTCTCGTGTTCTCCCGAAGCAACAAACAGGCTATTCATCCTCATGTTCTTCCTTTTCGCGCCTCTTCTTGTCGATGGCTTCTGAGATTGCTTCGCCTATGTCTACTCCAGATCCGGAATGTTTTCCTCTCACGAAGCCTCTCAGCATGTCGCCAAAGCTTGTGAAAGTGTGCATGTAGTCTTCTGTCAGCTTCACCGCCACTTCCTCAGGCAAACCTCCGTTTTTCAGCTCTTTGTAGTACGCTGCTGCGGCTCTGCCCATGTTTTTTCCTGCTTCTTCCGAGAAGACTGAGGCCAGTATGCTTTTTATCATGGCGGGAATCTCGGTGGAAACCACGCTGAGGATCTCCTTAATTTCTTCTGCTTCTCTCTTCGAGTCCTTTTCTTCTCTGTCAATCATACTTTCACCTCCGAACGCTTCACGCGAGCGTCAAGCGAGACTGGATTTGAGCAGCTTCCGCTCTGGCCATGTCTATTCTTGCCTTCGCTTCATCTATATTAATCTCTTCTGCTGGAAACTGAGATGCTTCACCCACAATCACATGCGACATGGCAAACGCGCCCCGCAGTGAACTGAACAGACGAGGCATCACTCTTCCATGAAACAACCCTTCGTGTTTCATACACTTCACCTCAAAACAACAATGGACTGGTCACTCTAGTTAGGCGTTCTGCGCAAAAGTGACCAAGCTACTGGTCAGTTTCTCCAGCCAGACTGTAGACGGGAACTCGATCTTCTGTTTTCAACAGGATACCCTGCTCCACCAACCTTTCCACTCTGCCTCGCACTATGCGCCTGCTGGCCTTTCCCCTCATTCCAGCTACCTGCCGGGTAATGGCAGATATGTTCAGAGCTCCTTTCACAGCCAGCGCCTGAACCACACACCTTGAAAGCTCGTCCTGTGCAATCGTCTTCTGATGCAGGTACTTCTCCGCGTTCTTCAGACGAGATGCTATCTTCAAGGGTTCGCCATACATACCTATGCCAACCCTCGTCAACTGCAATGCCGCAGTCAACCCCTCATATTCTGGCTTTTCAAGAATGAGCTTCTCAAGAAGATCAAGCCGGTGGATTATCTGATCAAGCTTCTTGCTCAGCTCCTCTGCTTTTGAGGTTGGATCGTCTTCTGGGCTCAAGTTTTTCCTACTTCTCAAATATGATTATGATAACTGGGTGCTCACGACTTAAATGGTTGATTACTTGACTTGTACGACGCTTCAAATGCAAGCCATGCATACACCTAGCCTGAAAAATAAATTTATGACGGCGAGAAGACACTTACGCTCTGATCCGATCTTGGTCACTGAACCGTTGGGATGTTTCCTTCATGCACAGTCAATCTCAAGCGCCAGAGCCAAAACACCGGCAACAACAAGAAAACCATTGACATGGCAACCTGCTGCCTTCATGAACCTCCCTACACAGCTACAAGCACACGTGATTGAATTAAGTTCTACAAGGCACGCTCCAAAGCGTCGATAACGTTCTGTTTTCCCATCGCCAAAATGTACGGCCCAAGTCTTGGCCCTTGGGGCGCGCCTACAAGTATCGTGTAAAGTGTTTTGAAAAATCCTCCGGGCTGCAGACCTTGTTTCTTTGCTGCATTGAAAACCGCGTTCTGTATCTTGTCCGGGTCATTTTCCATTTTGAGAACTTCTAGCAACTCGTTTACGGCGTTTCTCTCTTCACTTGTCAGATTTACAGTTGTTTCTTTAATCTCTTCAAAATCCTTTGCCCAGTTGGAGGCGTACTCTATTTGCCTTTTCAGGGCCTCGTCAATAGTTTGATCCTTCTGCAGATAACCATATTTCTGTAATGTCTCGGTTATGTACTGCTCTTCGTTGCCTTTTGGCGCCATCTTCACAACGTACGTCATCAGGTTGTAAGGCACATGTGTCTCCGGTTTTTTGGGCGGCTTCATGGCCCAGCAGTACGCATATAGCCCTCTAAGCTTGAGCAGCTCTCTCTCGTTTTTGACCTGCGCCTTGCCGAAGTAAATATCCTGCAGTTCGCCCAGTTCATTCATGTAGAAAGGCACGTCCGTCACGTCTAATGCACGTGTACCCACGAACCGTTTCAGCAACAACAACATCAGAGATGCTGGCGAACCGTACTTGAACCACGTTTGAGGCGTGAACACGATACCGGCGGATTTGGACATGCGTTTTCCGCTCTTGTCCAAGAACAACTCGTACTTGGCATGCGAAGGCGGCTCCCATTCTAGGATTTCACGGCATATGCGGTCGTTGACGCGTACCGAGTCGGCGACTTCTTTGCCGAAAGCTTCGAAACGGATGTCGAGGGCTTTCCAGCGGACAGCGAATTCACCTTTCCAAGCCAGTTTGCCTTCGCCTTCTTTGATGCTTCTCTCACCCTTGTGCCCACAGCCTTCAAGCCACCGAGCCTTGACCTCCATGCACTCGCAAGAAT
>CAYGYI010000153.1:0-3902 GCA_964354055.1 uncultured Candidatus Bathyarchaeia archaeon
ATGCACGCTGTAGATTGACGTGTTGTCGTCTGCCCAGTCTCGAAAGGCCACGTACATGTTGCTGGATGAAACATACATGCTGCTTGTGCCGCCCAACATGACGGTCAAGTACACTGGCGCCTCCGTGGCGTTCTGCATGTTAGCCGCAACAAAAGTCGTATACTGATAATAGTCGTCTGAACCATTGAAGTAGTGGATTTCCGAGGGAACCACTTCCTTGATCTGGCCGTCCGAATAGATCTTAGGCAGTATGACTGTATCATAAACCACGTATGCAGGCTGGCTTACGACGAAATAGACATAGTCGCCTATTTTTCTCGAGTTGAAGTAGCTGCCTGACAGAGAAAGATCACGCAAAAGCGCAGGATTGGCCCTGTCGTGAATGTCATATATCTTCACGAAAGACTTGATTTCCACGTTAGCGTATCCGTAGTAGCTTCGGCTTATTGACGAAGTGCTGTATTTGGACCCGAGCACGGCCAAGCGGTCGCCGCTGACGAAAATTCCTGCCGGATATAGATCGTCAAGAGCTATCTTGGAGACCACTCCCGCAGATGCTGCGGGATAAGCCTTCACAATTGAGACCGTTGCGCCAGACAGCACGTACAGGTATTCGCCGTCGGTCTTCACGGAATCTGCTTCGTCAACGCCAGCGACTTGGATGTTTGTGGATGAATACTGAACAGCCGCGCCCTCCGAGTTTGCATCATACAAAGCTGTGCCCGAGGACTTCGCGAACGCCATGTCCATAGGCCCATAATACGGAAACGGCCCTTGAGTCTTCGAATTCGACGTCAGAAAGTTTCTAATTGCTTCCAAGGATGAAAACGTAGTTAGAAACGCAGATGGTGAAGCTGCAGAAGGCAACTGAAGAGACGGAAACCCAAAACGAACGCCAAAGTTGTAACAGAGCATGCCCAACATCGAGGCAATAAGTATAGCTGCAAGTCCGTAAAGTAACGCTTTTTTTCTGACTTTTTTCTCCATTTCCATTCGCCTGCTTAATATTAGGTGCTGATTCTACTTTATGCTAACCATTGGTACAGTCTCGTCCAAGAGTTAGTACGGTCGCAACGACCATACTCGAACGGCCTCATACCAGAAGATGGCTGAGACGCAAGCCCCGAACACTATTATGAACAGGTTCTCTCTGGTGAATCCCTGCAGAAGCACGAGAAGATAGGCAATGTAGAACGAGGTTGAAAAGACCGCATAGAAGAAGTATCTTGGGAACAGCAGCTTACCGAGCTTGACGAAGTGGCGAAGCACTCCGATCTTGACTTCGCTGACCAGCGAGTATTGGCCTCCAATTTCTTCTCGTTGCACGAGGCCTATTTGACGCAGTTGTTCAAGATGATGCTGTGCCACGCTTGGGCTACTGAAACGCAAGGCCCTTTGAACTTCCCGAATGCTCAACGGGTGGCCATTCTTGAGAAGAAGCCAGTAAACTTTCCAGTCCTTTCCACGAAGGGCATAATCAAGTTCTGTCTCATTTCGAACATTCAAGCGGTGGCACCATTCTCCCAAAGATACTAGACGTGCGAGGCTTATATTTCCAACTTCTAGAACGATAGTCGCAACAAGAAAAGGAAAAAATAGCTATGGTAAAGAATGGAATTACAAAAGGCAGGTTGCCGATAATCGCCTGCAGAAACTTGCGAGAGGCCTTCCGCGAAATGCTCAAAAACCTTTCGATTCTGCCGAAATAAAGATCAAGAGCAGTATGTAACCATTAGCAAAGCAGCATCAAAAGGGCATTTGTGAAGACATCAGCAAGCATCAGTTCACGCTGTCACGCCTGCAATGAAAGACAGCAATCCGAACAGAAACCACAGAAGAACAGCTTTCTTGATTTTTCTTGCGTTTTCGCGTGAGTGATCTCTGAGAAGCATGAAAGAGGATGCCGCAAGCCCGACGTCTGTCACTGCTACGAGGGGAATAAACCAAACAGAGACGAGGTTCAAGAGCCAAGGCACTGGACTCAGCAACGCTGCAAGCAGGTAGAATGTCGCGGCCGCCACAGCTGCCTTTTTGTCTCCATAACGCACTGCCAAAGTCTTCACACCCTGCGATCTGTCGCCCTGCACGTCCACTATGCCCTTCGTTATCTCACGGCCCGTGTTTGAAAGGAAAACCATTGAAACGAAAAGCAAAACGTTCAAGCTCACGCGATCAAGGATCGCCATGCTACCGTAGACGAACGGAATGGCCACGCAGGTGCTGACTAGAAAGTTGCCGGGCAGTCCGCTACGTTTTCCGACAGTGGTGTAGGCTGAGAAAATCATCCATGCAACGATAGCAACCGCGAGACAGAAAACGCTCGTCAGGTATGCTGTGGCAAAGCCTATTACCGTTAGGATGCCTGCGAACGCCAGCGCCTCTTTCGGTTTTACACTGCCGCTCGGGATCGGTCGGCCAGGTTCGTTTAAAGCGTCTATTTCTCGATCGTAGTAGTCGTTTATGGTCATTGAGGCGGCGGTCAGCATGAATCCTGTGATGAATCCATAGGCAAGTCTAAGCCGTGAGGCGTCTAGGTTGTTTGGGCTTGCGAGGGCCGCGCCCACCGCCACGGCGAACCCCATCATTGTGCAGTTCACAGGACGTATCAAACGAAAATAGCCGCTAATTCTGTCCATACGCTTTCAAACCTTACTGAGACTCCATAAGAGTTTTATTAATACACGTTATAAGAGTCGCGTTCCTATTCGAAAGTTTAATAGGACAAGCCGAATAAGTCAATAAAAAGCTTGCTGGTGACAGCTTTTGGGGGACAACTACGCATCAGAAAGATTACGGGTGATAATTCCAGTCGGAGGTAGAGCCACGCGGTTGCTGCCGCTTACGGCTGAGACCAGCAAGGCATGTCTTCGCCTAGTGAATAGGCCGCTTATCGAGTATTCTTTGCTGTCGCTTGCACGCCAAGGCATCAGAAATTTCATTTTCGGCGTGAAAGGCTACACGAACTACAGGGACCTGCACGACTACTTTGAGTCAGGATACGGTTTCTCCACCATATACGGGATAAAGCCTCGCGTTCACATCAAGTACCAGCCGAATGTCGATGACCTCGGCAGCGCAGACTCTGCGCGAATAAACATGGAATACTACAACGTAAAAGACCCAGTCTTCGCAATTCAGGGCGACAACATCTTTGACGTTAACGTGAAGGAGCTGGCCGAATTCCATGAGAAGAAAGGCGCTGTCATGACGATTGCGCTGAGAGAAGTTGACAACGTTGAAGGTTACGGGATAGCAGACATAAACGCGGAGAAGCGGATCTCCAGATTCGTGGAGAAGCCTTCGCCGAAGGAGGCGCCGTCAAACCTTGCCAACACAGGCCTCTACGTGGTCTCGCCCGAAATAAGGAAGATATTCAAAGAAAGGGGGGTCAAACAGATTATCAAAGAGAAGCACAGACTGGATTTTGGCTTTGACCTCATTCCCTACATCATAAAAACAGGCAGACCTGTGTACGGCTATACCCTCAAGGGAAGCTGGTACGATGTGGGCACGCCCAAACGCTACTTGGAGGCTGTGCATGATTTGCTGCACGGCAAGTTCTCGTCACTAACAGATTTCGGCGGAAGAATCAGCGAAAAACAGCGAATCTGGGTGCAGGGAGAAAGCACTGAATCGATGAAAAGCAGAAAGGAAATCATACGGAAGATCAAGCAGGGCAAAATCAGAATTGAAGGCTCTGTCCTGATAGGCAGACACTGCAAGATAGGTGACGGCGCAAGAATAGTGGATTCGTGCATTGACAACTATACGCAGATAGGCAAAAACGTCGTGTTGGAAAACTCGGCAGTCATGGACAGAGTAATAGTCAACGAAGGCGCAAAAATAAAGGAAAGTATCATAGGCAGACACGTAACGATCAACTCAACTATCAAGAAAAGGAC
>CAYGYI010000154.1:0-3859 GCA_964354055.1 uncultured Candidatus Bathyarchaeia archaeon
TGAAGCCCACCGGCTCCTTTGTTCTAAACATCAAAGAACGAGTAATCAATGGCGAAAGAAACACCTATGTTATTGAGCTAATTCTCGAAATGAGAAAGCAAGGTTGGCTCTGGACAGAAGAGTACATTTGGCACAAAAGGAATTGTTATCCTGGGAAATGGGCTAATCGTTTTCGTGACGCTTGGGAGCGCTGCTTGCATTTCACGAAAGAGAAGAAGTTCAAGATGTTCCAAGATGAAGTGAAAGTTCCAATGGGTGAGTGGGCAAAAACAAGGTTGTCAAGACTGAGTGACACCGACTGGAAACGTGACGAATCTAGGTCTGGAAGCCCTTTCGGGAAAAACGTCTCTCGTTGGCTTGGAAAGACATTGGTTTATCCAACCAACGTCCTACATCTGGCAACTGAATGCTCTAATCGCAATCACAGTGCTGCTTTTCCTCTAGCTTTACCTAGTTGGTTTATCAGACTTTTCACGGAGGAAGGAGATGTCGTTCTGGATCCATTCATGGGAGTTGGCACGACGGCGATAGCATGTATAGAGCTTAAGAGGAGATATGTTGGAATAGAGATTATGAAAGAATACTTCGATCTGGCCTTGAAAGCTCTGGAGGAGGCAAAGAGCAGCAAGAAAAACGGTAGGCAGGTTCTCGTTGCATGAACAGCAAGGAGCTAGAGGAACTCATAGCCAAATGCCTGCACGATTTCTACGACAGACGCAAGAAGAGAATCCAGGAACTCAAACTGAGGGAGTTCATGAGCAAGAAGAATCCCTATCTCTTTCGCGCGATAGGTACAGAAAAAGCCTCTGAGATCGTGGAGGATGTCTTGAAAGCTTTCATAAGCTCCTCAGACGAGGGAATGTTTGGTGATGCCTTCTTTGAGCCAATAGCGAAGCTCGCATCAGGAGGAGTTGTAGCCCCATCAGAGGGTGTAGACGTGGCAATAGAAACATCAGATCGCTACATGGCAATAGCTGTGAAGTCAGGGCCCAATTGGGGAAATGCGGGTCAGTTGCGAAAGCAGAATCAGGACTTCATCGCGCTTCAGAGTCGTCTGTACAAGCTCCATAAGCAATTCGATGCTGTAATCGGACATGGATATGGCAAAAAGAAGGGGAAGCCCAAGGGTAAAGTGTACCGTAACATCTCAGGGCAAGTTTTTTGGACAGAGATTACTGGAGACCCTGATTTTTACATCAAACTCATCAGATTGATGAAAGGAGAACCGCAAAAACACAAACCAGAGTATAGGAAAGCTTGGGATGCTGCGGTTAATCGTTTCACTGGAGAATTCATCAAAGACTTCTGCTTTAAGGATGGGCGCATTGATTGGGAAAAGCTTGTTCGTTTTGTCAGCGAAGACAAGAATGCTCCACGTATTGAAAAGCAAGCCACCTAGGAGGAAGTAGCGCGTGGTAAACAAAGCGCGCACTTCCAAGATGAAACCGGAAAATTCGTTATGAGCAAGTGATCATGATAATCTCGGAGTCCTTCAGCCTCCTTGGAATTCGGAGCTACTTTTGGGACTGTGATTATTACCACAGTGCAGTCTGCATATAGCTGACGTATTTTCTGGCATCGCTGTAAGTCAGGATCCATTTTCCTTTCAGATTTTTCAGACATTGACTTAGTTCCTCATGTTGTTCCTTTGTCCAACTGATCCCCAATGCATCATCTGTGTGTTAGCAAGGTGGATCTAGGTAGAAGAGAGCATCTTCGCCATCGTAGTGCTCGAGCATATATCGATAATCTTTTCTCGATGATGACCCGATAGAGACGCTGCGCTCCCCGAAAAGCTGTAATGTTTATGCGGGGTTGGGATGTCTCATTCAGAACTCAGAGGTCAAAGATATAGTCTCAAAACACTCCAAGAACTAGCGCACACGCACAAACACCTTCACACTAAAACTACAAAAGGGTGAAGGCTATAGAAAGGCCTAGAAAAGAAGATGAAGAAACTGGATCTTTGGGGCGACTGCCCCTATTCACCAACACATCGATTCAAAAACGAAGTCTGCTTAGGATGCGGTCTCAAGAAACCCAAACTGCCCGACCTAATTGACTCCACACGCAAAGAAAGAACAACCTTAGAGGATAGAATCAACAGAATCTCGGAAAGCTTACGAAAAAGATCAATTGTCAAATGTGCCTGGGATATAGATCTTGTTCCTTCCAACGCTTACGACGCATACGGATACAGCAGCAGCTCAAGCAAAGCAAACCGACAACAGCCTCCCTCCGCTCCACTCAAAGGAGAGAAAAAGAGAAACCTACGCAGACTTACGAGAGCGGCAAAACTCTACAATTTCTATGAAGCGAATTGGCCCACGATCAAAACATATCTGGACCAGACGTTCTCAACCCAGACAACACTACTAAACGTCCAAAATCACGTTGAAGCCTTCGTCCATACGTTGGTTTGCTACGGATGCACCATAACAAAGAACCAAATCGAGGAACTCACCGCTGCGTACACGTACCATCTCTATGATCTGCCAGAAAGAAGGATTGCAGAAGAACCCAATTCGCTATTCCCACAAGTCACACGCAAAACCCTAAGAAAATGGGCGAAGACCGTAAAGGGCTTTGAAGAAGCCTTGGGGTAATTTAAGACCATAACTCGCGCTTCTATAGTAGGAGACGGCCAATTCGGGCGAGAAGGAGAGCTGTCTCAGAGCGTATTCTGCATGACGGAGAGTTGTCAGTGAACAGAGGTTCATACAAATCCTTGTCAAGAAGAGATAGATACCCTACCCTTGACAACCTACTTGAAGTTTTGAAGGAAAGAAGAGCCATTGAAACTCTGATGCAAGTTCAGGCCAGGATTCGGGAACTGAACGTACTCATTGATCTCATTGAAAACAGTCCAAACGTCTTCAACCAGTTGCTGGACCAACTCGAGTCAGCAAAGAGAACACGGTAACAGTCTCTGCCTTTGAATGCCAAGAGGGTTTGCGAACCCTAGTGGTTTGAACGAGAACAAAGGGGGCTTCCTTGCGACTCAACTATTTGTGCAACTTTCGGGCGCCGAATTAAGAATGGCATTAGGTCTGGCTAGATTTCAAAGAAGCCATGTGGAGATCCTAGCATTTTTTTCAGGTCTTCCTCCCATCTTTCGGCTTCAGGTCGCCCCCAGTCTTTTGCCATTCTGATGAGTTCAGTTTGAAAGGAAACTAGCTCATTCGACAGACAATCCAAGCGTCTTATCGCAAAGTGCATTCTGCCATGACTGACATCGGCAAACGCTCTGTTTATCTCGCCAAATATGATCTGCTCAATCTTGTCGAGCGTTGCATGATAGTCCTCCTCAGTTCTTATTACTAGGTTGAGCATACTGGGTGATTTTACTGGCTTCGCTGTTTTTGGTTCGAATCTAGCCGTTTCGTTTGGCGCGAACATCACTATACAATTGAGAGTCCTCTCGGCGTCCTCTTTTTCAGCTAATAATCTCTCCACTCCTTCGATTCCAGGAAAATTCTCGATGTAGTAATAAATTTGCGTTGAGTGGGGACTAACGTGGACTCTTATGTTTGGGCTAAGTGTCCCGCCGATGATCTTTACCTGATTAAGAGGGTACTCCTCGTGATAGGTTCTTGACTCTCCATAAAGCCAAACCGTCGTGAAACCCAGACTTTTCGCTTTATTCGCGGTTTCTTCAACCTGAGAACTGAGCTTGTACGTCCATCTAAGAGAGACCATTGGCTTCGCCAAAAAACCCAGATGGGTTCCACAGACTTAAGGATTGTTTAAATGAAAATGGAGAAAAACCAACATGCCAATCAAACGGAAAGTCTGCAGGATCGGCTCTGGTTTCGGCATAGTTCTTCCTAAATCTTGGATTTCGCTGCTGGAAGAGAAG
>CAYGYI010000155.1:0-3759 GCA_964354055.1 uncultured Candidatus Bathyarchaeia archaeon
ACTCACCGCGCGCAGGGTTAAGGAGGCTGATATGGAGAAGCTGGCGAAGGCCACAGGCGGAAGAATTGTCACCGACCTCAGCGACCTGTCAACCAAAGACCTAGGCCAAGCAGGCATCGTTGAAGAACGCAAGGTGGGCGACGACAAGATGATCTTCGTCGAAAAATGCAAAGATCCGCATGCAGTTGCCATTCTCATTCGCGCAGGCCTCGAAAGGATGGTTGACGAAGCGGAAAGAGCCATGACCGACGCGCTGTCCGTAGTGTCTGATGTTATCGAGAACAACAAGATAGTCGCAGGCGGAGGCGCAGTTGAAGTCGAAATAGCCAAAGACCTCAGAAACTACGCCACCAAGGTAGGCGGAAGAGAACAGCTTGCAGTCGAAGCCTTTGCAAATGCAGTTGAAGTGATACCCAAGACGCTCGCGGAAAACGCAGGCCTCGAAGCCATCGACATCATCGCAGATCTCAGAGCCGCACACGAAAAAGCAGACGGGAAGTTCTACGGCGTGAACGTGTTCACAGGCAAAACCGAAAACATGCTCGCAAAAGGCGTGATCGAACCCCTCGTGGTGAAAGAGCAAGCAATCAAATCGGCCGCAGAATCCGCATCAATGATCCTACGCATCGACGACGTGATCTCAGCCACCAAGCCCAAAACACCAGCAGGACCGCCCGGCGGCGAACACGAACCCGAAGACTAAAACCCCAAACCCCTTTTTTCTTCAATCCGCCACACTTTTCGTCCACAAGAGCCAAGAGCGTAGACTAGACGAGTAAAACGTTCTAGTCAGAGAGCAAAGCAGTTTAGCGAAAGCGTCTGGTGGAATGGTCGACCACTCGATTATTCGGTGATTAGTTCCGGAGTCTTCTCAAATAGCTGTGTCTTGTTTTGTTTGATGCATCAATAGAAAGTAGGGCTACATTTTAGACAATTGTCATCTGTTGTCCTCTGTCGTTGAGCATAGTAAAGGAGAAATAGGATCAGGGCGTCTGGTGGTAGGAATGAAGTTCAGGGTGTGATTGATCTGGTCACAAGGGCCGTCCTCTTTGACATGGGCAATACTCTAATCCGCTATGATGAAAGCTCGCCTGAGCAGGTATTCCAAAAGATTCTGGCTTCACTAGGAATTTTTAGATCTCTAAGTGAAATAGGAAAAGCCTTAATGAGAACCGAGAAAAGGGCCGATGAGATCAATCTGCTCGCGTCTTTTGGGAAGATGGAGTGCGGGGAATATTGGAGCAAGTGGGACTCTATCGTTCTGAATTATCTTGATGTAGCTAACTACGAAACGGTTGCCAGAGTTGTGCATTCCAAATGGTTTGACTTTGTAGAGTGTTCCGTTTATCCAGAAGTTGAAGAGGTTTTGTTGAAGCTCAAGCAAAAGAAACTGAAAACGGGACTCATAAGCAACGGTTACGAAGAGGAAATCAATTCGATTCTTGAAAGAGCGTATCTTGAGAAAACAATCTTTGACATCATAGTTGGGGTAGATACAACAAAGAAAGCTAAACCTCACCCAGAAATTTTCGAATATGCCACTAGAATATTGAAGGTCAAGCGAGAAGAGACCATGTTCATAGGAGACAGAGTAGATCTTGACTACAAGGCAGCAGAAGCAGTTGGAATTCATCCACTTCTCATTCAAAGAGAAAACACAAAACTAGACAATTCATCCAATCTCAGAAGAATCAGCAGTCTTGAAGAGATCTTCAAATTCATAGACTAGGTTCGTCAATCGATCGGACGCAAAAACAACTGCGGAACGCTTTCGCATCTGACATTGAAAGCGGCATTTCCCATAAGTCCTTTCTTCTTTCCAGTTCGTGGCGGCCACAGGTACTTTGATCAAAATTGTTTCCTATTAAAAGCTGAAATAGCCACGGTCAGCAGAGCAATGGACATCAATGCTCCTAGGCATATTGTGAACAAGGCTGGGTTGGTAATGTTCAGGAGATTCGGTAAGAGAGGTATCACTGAGATTTGGTTCCCTCCATATATTACCAGAATGGCTCCTACGAGAACGGAGGGTGAAGCCACGCCTATGAGTACGCCTACGGCGCTTGACACGGCCATCATCGATAGGCTGATGGACAACGATTGGGCAGTATCGCCAAGAACAGTTTCAGGTAATGCGCCTATTGTCAGGAAGTCGACAGCCATGGCTAAGATGATTGCGAGGAAACTTGCGATGGCGATGCAGGAGTAGGCGGAGAGGAACTTTGCGAGGATTATGTTTCGTCTTTTGACAGGTCTTATCAAGAACAGTTCGTACACGTGTCTGTTTTTTTCATTGACTATGGATACTGCGAGCATCACCGAGGCAAGGGTTCCTCCGAGGCTGGAGACGACTAGCGATGAGATGACTGTGAATGGAATGGCTTGTCCTGTGCCGGTGGACAGGAAGCGAAACAGGATAGAGATTAACGGCAGACCGATCCAGAGAGAGACCATTACTTTTGACTTGTAGAACCCCTTCAGCTCGTCAACGAGAAGCAACGGCAGACTCATGTCATCTCACCCTCCACATACTTAAGATACACCTCATCCAGTGTAGGAGACAACGGAATAACGCTGCGTATGCGATTGCCAGACTTAATCAGAGCCTGAATGACGTTGTGAATAGCTTCGTCCGCATCTGCCTCATCGTCGAGGTGAACAACCAGTTTGCCAGCGGAAGACCGCTCCAAACTTTTCACTCCTTTGATTGAACCCAAGTCCCGCCCGTTTCCACGTTCATAAGACAAGACTATTTCGACGTCATTTCTAGCCGGAAACCGTGCCCTCAACTCATCCAACGTGCCAATTTGCCTCATCTGACCTTGGCTTATTATTCCGATTCTCGTGGCAACGTCCTGAACGTCGCTGAGTATATGTGAAGAAAAGAAGACGGTGGTTTTGTCCTTTCCAAGCTTCCCGATAATCTCCTTTAGCTGGTGACGACTGGCTGGGTCTAGTCCGGCCAATGGTTCATCTAAAATCAGAAGTTTGGGGTTGTGAAGGAGCGCTTGAGCCAAACCGACTTTTTGAACTGTGCCGCCTGACAGTTGAGAGATCTTCTTGCATCGCACGTCCGACAGAGCCAAAGTGCCCAAGACCTCAGAGATGCGGCTGCTGACATTACGTTCTTCCAGTCCTGAGAGCCTTCCAAAGATTCTCAATGCCTGATCTACCGTCCGCCATTCCTGGAAAGCCACATTTTGCGGAAGATATCCAAGCAGCCTATGAATCTCATCTCTTCGCTCAGGCATCCGATAACCACCAACGGAAGCCTCGCCCTCAAAATCGCTCACCAGACCAACCAAAATCTTCATAGTAGTTGTCTTTCCAGCACCATTCGGACCAATATACCCAAAAATCTCCCCCTCCTCAACCTCGAAAGAGACATCATCCAAAGCAAGTAAATCACCATATCTCTTGGACACGCCACGCAACACAACAAACCCGTTCCCAGCGCCGGAATCCTCAACGGTCATGCAGATCACACGTGTTGTTTGTTCAAACCAGCAACTTAAGTATTATCAGAACCGTGAACCGAATTTGCTTTCATTCGTGGCGTCTGTTGGTTTAGACCGCCAAGCCACCGCATTTGCGAGACTGACATTCCGCTCTGCATCGAGTGTCATCGACTTGTACATCGCTTCATTGACGTGAGAACCAGAGGAAACATTCTTAAATCTGGACCTGAGCCTTCTTCTAAACTGTGCTCCGGTAGTATAGTCCGGTCAAGTATAGCGGCCTCTCGAGTCGCGGACCCGG
>CAYGYI010000156.1:0-3689 GCA_964354055.1 uncultured Candidatus Bathyarchaeia archaeon
CAAATACAGATCTGCGTTCCAAGTCTTAGACAGACTAGCAGCCAGCTCCAACGCTTTCTTCGAATGCGTTGAACCATCTAAAGCCACGAGGATTCTTTTCGCAACAAAAGGCATGAATTTTTCATTCATTCACAATCAACCCAAATGTAGAAGTTCCAAACTCTTGCTTTTATGTTTTGCTGACAAGCGAATTCGCTGTTCAAGACGCGCGCGCTAAATCATTACTAAGGGGAGTTTGCCAGTAGGAACAACCGCGAAGTATTCTTCAAAACGCAATCAGTTGCTTCTCCCCCGCAGTTGACAACAGGCTGTATTAGCTACGGATTCTTAGACTTCAGTCGAACATCTGAACAGTCCCAATTGCACGCGCGCGTTCAAGTTCACAGTTAAAAGAGTATGGACGGAAGAAATGGAACGTTGTATAGGGTGTATGACGTTTCCCATCAAGCAAAAACTATTATATGCAAAGAATTCTATTGACTTTGTCTAGAAACAGGGTGCATCGTCTTGGGTTGGACAAAAGAGACACATCCATTTCTGGGATATATCCCGAAAAGACCAACGGCTCCGAAATATTCTGGTGCTAAAGGCATCATAAAGATGCTTGAGGCATATGAAGCCGAATACTTCTTTGGCATTCCTGGCACTACGATGGCACTGTGGGCAGAAATACCAGACTCGAGTGTGAGATCGATACTAGCAAAGGACGAAAGAGCAGCTGCATACATGGCCGACGGCTATGCTAGAATAAGCTCTAAACCCGGAATTTGCACTGCTCAAGTTGGTGCCGGTACCCTAAATCTGCTAACAGGCATCGCAACAGCATACGCATGCTCCGTTCCAATCATAGCAATAGCAGATGCAAAGCCGCATTGTGAAGACGATAAAGGAGACTACGGCGGAGGCTTTGCTCGAGGCGACACATATGACACGCTGGAAACAGTCAGACCTTTCACGAAATGGAGCTTCAGGGTGGATAACATTCACAGGATACCTGAGATCATTCAGAAGGCATTCAAAATCTCTACAGAAGGAAGACCCGGACCGACTTATCTGGAGTTCGACGCCGAAGTAATACACGGTAAATGGGAAATGGATATTAGAGCTGACAAAGAATTCACTCATTATCCAGCCATGAGAGTTGCCCCTGACCCAGCCAAGATTGGCTTGGCTGTTCAACTAATAAGCAAGGCACAGAACCCAGTCATCGTTGCCGGAGGAGGAGTCTTAATCTCTAACGCTTGGCAAGGACTTCTCGAATTGGCTGAAACGCTTGCGATACCAATCGCCACCACGGCCAACGGAAAGGGTTCGATCCCTGAAAACCATCCGCTCAGCCTAGGCGTGGTCGGAATTCACTCAAGAGGAATCGCAAACAAGTTCGTGGAAGAGGCAGACCTTGTCATATTCGTCGGAACGCGTACTAGCATGTACAATACGAATAAATGGAGACTGCCTACCCCTGGAAAAGGCAAGATAATCCAGATAGACATCGATCCTCGCGAAATAGCCAAGAACTATCTGATTGACGTAGCAATTCTAGGCGATGCAAAACTGACGCTAGAAACTATTAATTCAGCATTCAAGCGCGCAAAAAAGAAGGCTCTCACAAAACTGCCCAGAGTGAAAGAAATAGCAAAGGCTCGAAAAGAATGGTGGGACAGTGTCTATCCGTCTTATCACTCCAACGATGTGCCCATAAAGTCACCCCGTTTGATAAAGGAAATCAGAGAATTCCTGTCTCCTGAGGATCTACTCGTGGCAGACTTTGCGTGCACCTCAGTATGGGCTATGACCTACTATGACGTGCTCAGGAGCGGGCGCCACATAATATACGACCGAGGAATGGCAGCCATGGGTTGGGGATTTCCCGCTTCAATAGGTGCCAAACTGGCCACTCCTGACAAAAAAGTGTTGAGCATCGTCGGCGACGGAAGCTTCGGCTTTCACATAGGCGAGTTAGAGACCTGCGTACGAGAAAACGTTCCTATCGTAGTGTTAATATTTGACAACAGATGCCTCGGAGCTGACAAATACCTGATGAACTTCTATTATGACAAGGTCCATGGCGTGGACCTAGCTGACGTGGATTATGGCAAGGTAGCTGAGTCATTCGGTTGCTATGGAAGACGAATCGAGAAACCTAGTGAAATAAGACCAGCCCTTGAAGAAGCCTTCAAATCAGGCAAACCAGCCGTAATTGATGCACTGATCGACATCAACACTCTGCCGCCAGGATATCCTCCCTATCCATGATAGCGGACTGATTGTTTCGAATATTTCTTCCCGCTTCATAGTTCTCCATCGCAGATCGACGAGGTTCCACGCAAGAGAGAGTGTACAGTTTCAAATGCGTCACTCATGATAAATCATTTAAAGAAGCATCACCTCTATTGCGTGATGATATCTGATGAGAGCAGTTGTGAAAACTGGACCCACTACAGGCATGGAGCTTTTGGATGTCAAGGAACCCAGCATAAACCCTGATGAAGTGCTTGTTGAAGTGAAAGCAGCGGGCATTTGCGGTACCGATCTAATCGCATACGATTGGGGAGAAGCCATGAGTGCATATGGCAGCCATTTTCCTTTCATAATGGGGCACGAATTCTCGGGTGTTGTTCAAAAGAAAGGGGAAGAGGTCAAAAGCATAAAAGAAGGAGACAGGGTGACGGCAAACCCGACACTGGATTGTGGACAATGCTTCTTCTGCAGAAAAGGAATGACCTCTATTTGCGACAACAGAGTAACGCTCGGGCTCGGCATAGACGGTGCCTTCGCAAAATTCCTCAAAATCTCGGCAAGAAACATCTATAAGCTTCCAGAAAACGTCACCTACGATGTGGGCACCCTCATAGAGCCATTCTGTGCCTGTGTGCATGCAACTGAAAAGGTCAGAATAGGCGCCGGTGACACAGTTGTTGTAACCGGTCCGGGTCCGATGGGACTGTTAACCCTGATCGCCTCAAAGATTGCTGGCGCAAGTCGAGTCATTATGACTGGCCTGGGGACGATTGACAGTGAAAGGCTAGCGTTAGCGAAGAATCTTGGAGCTGACATAACGATTGACGTGCAGAAAGAGGACCCCGTCACAGCTGTCAAACATCTGACAGAAGGACTTGGAGCAGACGTCGTCTTTGAGGCTTCAGGATCCGCAAAAGCTATACCACAAGCGATAGACATGGCACGAAAGGGCGGAGAAATCGGTCTCATCGGAATACCACATGGCCTATCCCAAGTGCAAGGTGCGACACTCGTGTTAGGTGAGAAGACCGTAACAGGTGTCAGAGCCTATTATCCACAGACTTGGAAAAGGACCATAGCTCTGATGGCTCAAACGAGTACCAAGTTAGAGACTCTAATCACTCATAAACTTCCTCTAAGCCAAGCCCAAGAAGGCTTTGACTTAGCAAGGGACAAAAACACCGTGAAGACTCTGCTTATCCCATAAACATCGTTCCAACACACTGCGGAGAACTCAAAAACCTGCGATGATTCGAGCACGCTATCGCGATGCTAAGCGATGTGAGCGGCGCGCGCTTGGGACAGCGACCTGAAAGCAGCATCTGGCGACTATAGCGAAAAACTCGTTGCAACAAAGAGCACGATATGATTCCAGATTAGCACTGTGCACAGTCTAGAGAAGGCAGCCACAAATGATGCTTGAAGTTATGACTGAGCAACTGCGGAAG
>CAYGYI010000157.1:0-3644 GCA_964354055.1 uncultured Candidatus Bathyarchaeia archaeon
GTGCTGTGCAGCCCCGTTGCTGGGGTCATCGTTGACAGGTACGAACGCAAGAAGATAATGATGCTTGCTGACTTGGCGGCAGGGTTGCCTACGGTGGCCATGTTGTTCCTGTATTCGACTGGCAACCTTCAGATCTGGGTTCTGTACATTACTGGAGCCATTTCAGGCACTTTTCAGTCCTTCCATTTTCCAGCCTACTCAGCAGCCGTAACAATGATGATTCACAAGAAGCACTACGGCCGAGCGGAGAGCATGCTGGCGATGGCCGAGTTTGCATCAGGCATCTTCGCGCCCGTGGCGGCAGCTGTCCTCATGGTTTTCATCGGCATCGCAGGCATTATGGTCATTGACATAATCACGTTTACAGTAGCGATTTCCATGTTGCTTCTTGTGCATGTGCCAAGACCGCCTGTGACGGAGGAAGGCCGAAGAGGCATGGGAAGTCTCTGGAAGGAATCCTTCTATGGCTTCAGATACATCTACAAGTATCCGAGCCTTCTGGGACTGCAGTTGACTTTCCTCGGCAACAACCTGTTCAGCAGTCTTTACATGACGTTGCAGTCACCCATGATCCTCGCGAGAACGGGCAACAACTCGCTCATGCTGGGAAGCATAATGTCGGCAGGTGGAATCGGAGGCCTCATAGGAAGCATCGTCCTCACCATGTGGGGAGGACCAAAACGCAAAGTGCACGGAGTGCTGATCGGCTGGACACTCGCCCACCTGATCGGCGCAGTGCTCATGGGAATGGGAAACGGAATCATGATCTGGGTTCCAGTGTTCTTTCTCGCGATGCTCGTCAACCCGTTGATCAATGCCTCCAACCAAGCAATTTGGCAGGCAAAAGTCGCCCCCGACGTGCAAGGTCGAGTCTTTGCCACGAGACGTCTCATAGCCCAGATCTCAGGGCCGCCAGCAATGTTGCTCGGAGGCTTCTTGGCAGATGGCGTCTTCGAACCGGCAATGAAAACCGGAGGCCCCCTTACACCGTTTTTCGGATGGCTTGTGGGCACAGGTCCTGGCGCCGGCATGGCGCTCATATTCATCATAGCTGGAGCAGCCGGCATTACCCTCAGCCTCACAGTCTATGCCATACGCACAGTGCGGAACGTTGAAACCATTCTACCTGACCACGACGCCCCACAGGCGGCAACTAAACCCCCCGACAAACACGTAGCCTGTCGCCGCTAATCAAACACAACTGAAAAATTTGAATGCATACACAAGACGATGACACACGTTCAATGCCAACATGGCAGACCGACTTTGGAAAAACACTTTCGCAGAGATCCTGAACGAACATCCTTTTTTTCGATTGCATAGCAAACTGTGGCTAACTGATGACTTGTGCTCTTATCAGCGTTACATCTTGCAGCGGTTTGTCGTTCGTGTCTACAGCCACTCCGCCGATTGAGTCGACCACTGACATGCCTTCTATTACCTGTCCAAAGACGGAATAGTTGCTGTCCAAATTTGCGCTGTTGTCCACGAGGTTTATGTAGAACTGACTGGTTGCGGAGTCGGGCGCACTCGTCTTCGCCATAGCCACTGAACCACGAACGTTGCTGTGTTTGTTAGGAAGCTCATCCCGAATCGAAGGCACAAGTATCCCCTTTGACGCCGCATCTCCGCCTTGAACCACAAAGTTTCGTACGACGCGGTGGAAAATGGTTCCATCATAGACGCCATATTCGGTTAGGTTCTTGAAATTGCCAGCTGTCATAGACATATCACTGAACAGCTCGATCACTATATCGCCCATGCTTGTGGTGAGTCGAATCTTGACGCCGTGGCCTTCATCGCCACCCTGATTGTTCGAATTGTTTGGATTGTTGGTGTTTTGATTATTTTTCTCACCTGAGCTGGGCTGATAGACCACGAAGTATACCACCATGCTGGCTACTGCAACCACGCCGATAAGAATGAATATTTGAAGCCTTTTCTCAACGAATCCCGTTTGGCGTTGTTGCACTGTCTGCAAGCGCTTCTTGCCCAACTCTTTCAATCTCCTTTGAAAGCAGTGGAATGGTCAAGAGTGAAAACGCACTAATGAAACTTGCCAACGGTAACGATAGTGCAGACATCAGTGTGATCGCCTGCGATAATGGTGCGGCTATGGCAGATTATGGTGGCTGGCCGGAAGGTTTGACCGTATTTTGACGTGATGGTTGCGAGGTCGAGTATTCCGATGTGGCACAAGTCGTTGGCATCTAGATCGGCGTTAGGCAAGTGCAGTGGATTGTAGGTTCCGTCTCCGCGTGTGCCATAGGCGCTCGCGCATTTGACAACGTCTAGTATGTTGACCTTGAATCGGCCGCTGCGAGGCTTAGCTGGATCTTCCCAGTTCCAGTGCCAATCAACCTCACTCAAAAGCGGTGTCCCCAAGAAGAAGTGCGGGCTCTTCTTTAGCGAAGTTGTTGCTGCGTGATGGACGCTGGGTAGTAGTTAGTCATAAGGGTACATTGTGCCCGCCCAGCCTTCCTTGAAGACTTCTGTTTTTTCATGGATCCGTCATGCGTGGACGCTGACTATATTAGGTAGTGCATTTTGTGTTTCGCCGTTCAGATGGTGGCCGTTGTTCCGCAGAAGTTTCCAGTTTCGTCTAGTTATGCCGTATATGTAAGCATCGTCCAATTCGCCATTCGTAAACAGGGCAGCTTTGAGTCGCCCTTCTCTTACGAATCCGCATTTTTCGAGCACACGTTGCGCTGCCTTGT
The DNA here is from genome assembly GCA_964354055.1 of uncultured Candidatus Bathyarchaeia archaeon. GTDB lineage: Archaea > Thermoproteota > Bathyarchaeia > Bathyarchaeales > Bathycorpusculaceae > DATKKK01. Next base: position 2,718 of record CAYGYI010000157.1, read on the forward strand.
TTAGGACATGCGTGGTGGCTTGGATGCGCGAGAGGTTCTTGGTTGAGAAAAGATAGTCGATGAAGAGCTTCGTGGCTTCAGTAGCGTAGCCCTTAGTGCGCTCTTTCGCGTCCCAGATCTGGAAGCCAATCTCCATATGGCACAATATGGGATGTGAAAGGTAGCGGACCAAGAGGCCAAGCTTGGTTTTGTTTTCATTCTTCTCGATGACCATCGTGGCAAAGTCATGTGGCCCGTAAGGCTGTTTAAGCCACTTTTCCACATCAGCCCAACTAGTTATGCCGAATACATCAAACTCGCCTGAAGCTTCAGGATCGTTTGCCCAACGGAAAAAGTCCACCATGTCACCCGGTTCAGGAGGACGTAAGCGAACCCTTTCACCTCTAAGCAACATCACATGAGCCTCCTCATCATAGATTAAGTACGCGCTTAGACTTAAATTTGTCTATTTCCCGACAATCGCACCTTTTTAGCTCCAAAAGTCAAACGCAAAGTTGGATTGCCAACCGTGTTGAACTATCACCTGTCACTTTGACTTCGGCCTTGCAGTAAGCACTCACGAAAGACCATAAGCACCGCTATCTGTCAACATGTCAAAGTGATTCTGAGCAGACAGCAAGAAGGCATACTTGATGCGCTGGCGCCCACGCTTGAAATAAGTGAACCACGGCGCATATGATGGGCTGTGGCAAACAAGGGGATTGATGATCGAAAAAGTTCATAAAACAACAAACAGAACGCTTCTGGCCAAATGAGGAAGACCATGCGGTCAACGAGCCAAAAACAGCTCTCAGGCACCAGCATTAAAACACCGAAGTCAAGGATTAAGTTTAAAAATCCATTAGGTTCTATAGTACACCCATACTCGTGAGCGAGGCTCTCAAAAGGAGTCTTCAAAGTTGGCGGAAAAGACTTTCGAAAGGATAC
>CAYGYI010000158.1:0-3601 GCA_964354055.1 uncultured Candidatus Bathyarchaeia archaeon
TGGGACGACCCTGAAAACGAAGTCTGCATCTCCTGTGGCCCGCTAGGCGGTATACCTGTCTTCCCGGGCAGCGGCAAAAGCATCGCAGTATCCATATCACCTCTGACTGACACAGTGGTTGACTCAAACGTCGGAGGCTATTTTGGACCTTACTTGAAGTTTGCAGGCTGGGACGCGCTTGAAATCCAAGGCAAAGCCAAAAACGAAGTATTCATACTTATCGACGGCGACAGCGGCAAAGTCCAGATCTACGACGCCTCACAGCTTCCATCCGAAACTCATCTAGTCACAGAGATGCTTGCCACGAAATATGGAGGCGAAAATCCACAGAGCATCTCAGTAGTCTCCTCAGGCCCAGGCGCCGAGCACACGCTGCTTGGATGCCTCAACTTTTCATGGTACGACATGGGCAGGAAAATCCACAGGTACAAGCAGGCTGGCAGAGGCGGAATAGGCACAGTCCTCCGCAACAAGAAAGTCAAAGCCGTCGTCGTCAAGTACTCGGGCAAAGTGACAGTCGAGACGAACGGGCCTGCTGACGCTGAGGCAGTCAAACAGGTGGGCACGGCCTTCAACCAGGAACTGCGAAATCTAGATCCCAAACAGAACGAAATGGCAGTCGTAGGCACCACGCACCTCGTGTCCATCATGAACGAGTTCGATCTCCTGCCAGTAGACAACTACCGTTTCGGCAGCCACCCAGAAGCGGAAAAGCTAGGAAGAGAAGCGTACAGAAGAAAATTCCACAAAGGCTTTGATGGTTGCTGGATGGGCTGCTCGCTTGCGTGCGCACACGGTGTGAAAGACTTCGAACTCAAAACAGGCCCATACAAAGGGCAGAAAATTTTCGTGAGCGGGCCTGAATACGAAACCATCGCAGGCGTAGGCAGCAACTGTGGAATATTCGACGCAGACTACGTCATAGAGATGAATTATTACTGTGACGTGTACGGGCTGGACACGATTTCCATCGGTACGGCGATTGCTTTCGTTATGGAGTGCTACGAGATGGGTTTGATTGATGAGAAGGTCACAGGCGGCATGGATCTGCATTTCGGCAGCAAGGATGCTGCTCTTGAACTTGTTCACCAGATGGCTCAGGGTGAAGGCTTCGGCGTCACCGTTGGCCAAGGCATACGGCGCATGAAGAAGTTTTTCGCTGAAAAGTACGGCGCTGACCAGAAAGTTCTGCAGGACATTGGCATGGAGGCGAAGGGCCTTGAATATTCCGAATACGTGACGAAAGAGTCGCTTGCGCAGCAGGGCGGTTACGGGCTTGCCCTGAAAGGGCCTCAGCATGACGAGGCGTGGCTGATCTTCTTGGATATGGTGCACAACTTCATGCCCACGTTTGAACAGAAAGCCGAAAACCTGCACTGGTTCCCCATGTTCCGCACGTGGTTCGGCCTCAACGGCCTCTGCAAACTCCCATGGAACGACGTGGTCCCCGAAAGCAACAAGCAAACCAAGGAACCCGCAAAAGTGATCGGTCACGTTGAAAACTACGCCAAGCTCTTCTCAGCCACAACAGGCAAGAAAACCACCGTCGAAGACATCATAAACATGAGCGAACGCGTCTACAACTTCCAGCGTATATTCAGCCTTCGTATGGGCTTTGGCACACGCGAACACGACGATGTGCCCTACCGTTCAGTAGGCCCAGTGACTAAGGAGGAATATGAGAGCCGTAGCGAACGCTACGATAAGCAACTGAAAGAGAAGGTTGACTACGACCCGACAGGCAAGTCAACCGAGGAAAAGATGTCAGCCTTGAGAAAGTACCGCGAAGCAGAGTACGAGAGACTGAAGGATGCGGTGTACAAGAGGCGGGGCTGGAACCAAAACGGCGTGCCCACACCACAAAAAGCCGAAGCATTAGGCATGGACTTCCCAGACGTCATCCAACTGCTACAAAAACACACATAAACTTCTCACCTATAATTTGCGGATCAACCGGTTTTCTCAAAGCGTTAAAAGAAAGTCTTGTCCATTCTGCTATTGTTGTGAGGGCGAGTTTCTCGTGAAAATCCAGTTCTGGCTCTTAGACGTGAATTCCGAAGTCAGGAACGATGTTTCTGAGGTTTGGCTGTGGGGCGTTGACATTTCTGGCAAGAGGGTGCTTATTGTTGACAGGAATTTTGTGGACTACTTCTATGCTGTCGTCGAGGAAGGTTTTGACGCGGCGAAGGTTGTGGAGGAGATCGAGAGTGGGCACTATGCTTCGGTGGTGAGGGTTGAGGCTGTTGAGCGCAGGTTTTTTGGTAAGCCTGTGAAGGCGGTGAAGGTTTACTGCCGGAGTCCTGATGATGTTTCCAAGTGTGCACGTGAGCTTCGAGATGTCGAAGGCGTAAAGGACTGTCTCGAAGACGACGTTCGATACTCCATGCGTTACCTCATCGACAACAACATCGTTCCATGCGGCTGGCACGAAGCCGAAGTGAACGAAGAAGCAGCATCTCAAGAGTTGCAGATAGACAAGGTCTATGCAGTCAAGTCTCCGCCGAAGCCAGTTGAAAGAACCGAGATTCCGAAGCTACGAATTCTAGGCTTTTCAACGATATGCTACAGCAAGAGGGGTTCACCTAAGCCTGACAAGAACCCAGTCGTGATCATCTCAGCGGCCACAAACCAAGGCGAATCAAAGCAATTCGTCGCAGACGAAGATGATGACGACAAACCCGTTCTTGAGGCCTTCACACGCTACGTTCGCATCGTCGACCCAGATATCATCGTCGGCTACGACACAAACGGGCAGGAGTGGCCTTACCTTATCGAAAGGTGCAGGAAGCTGGGGCTGAAACTGCAGGTTGACAGGGCAGAAACCGAGCCGCATACGAGCGTGTTCAGTCACGTTTCGCTGACTGGCAGAGCCGACCTTGACCTTGCAGACTATGCGGAAGAGTTCCCAGAGGTCAAAGTCAAGACGCTGGCGAATCTTGCCGACTATCTGGGCGTGCTGAAACTCGAAGACCGTACGATGATTGAGGGTGTTGATTTTGCGGATTACTGGGGCGACAAGACGAAACGTGCGGTCTTGAAGCGGTTTTCAGCTGACAACACTCGTTGTGTCATGGGCGTTGCTGAGGCGGTTCTGGATTTTGCCATGCAGCTCTCCAACCTCGTAGGCTTGCCGCTGGATCACGTGGGCACGGCGGCGGCAGGCTTCCGCGTTGAATGGTTCCTGATCAGACGCACCCATGAACTCGGCGAGCTTGTACCCAAACGAATCGAGCAACCCTACAGATCCTACGCTGGCGGCCTCGTTCTCCAGCCTAAACCTGGCCTGCATGAAAACATCGCTGACTTGGACTTCAAGTCCATGTACCCGAACCTTATGATAGCCTACAACCTGTCACCTGACACCTACGTGGCGCCAAAGGAACCCGAACCGCAAGGCGGCATCTGTGAGGCGCCTGAGGTCAAACACAGGTTCAGAAAGGAGCCGCCTGGCTTCTACAAGGAAATTTTGACGTATCTCATTGACGTGCGGAACGGGATCAAGGCGAAGATGAAAAGGCTGAGTCCTCAAAGCGTCGAGTACCGCGTCTTGGATGCGCGGCAGAAGGCGGTCAAGATCATCACGAATGCTGCCTATGGGTAT
>CAYGYI010000159.1:0-3569 GCA_964354055.1 uncultured Candidatus Bathyarchaeia archaeon
AACCCAGAGACCTGATCGGTTCACCTTCGTCATCGATTCTCGTAGGTGACAGAAACGTTGTTTCAGCGCGCATGTTTGCAGAGTATTTGGCTTCGAAAAAGGACAAGATCGCTTTGGTTTCCACGTATTTGGAAACTATCGATGAGGCACGTGCACAGTCCATCTTCATGAAGCTGATTGAGAAAGTAACTCATCCTGAGCCTGAAAGAGAGGGAGTAACAGCATGAGCCTGCGAGACTTCATGAAGTTTTTGGAGAAAAAGAAAGAAGTCCTTCACGTGAAGGATCAGGTCTCCACGCACCTTGAGGCTTCATACATTATGAAAAGCTTCGACTGCGAAGGGCCTGTTCTTTCTTTTGACAATGTGAAAGGTTTTGAGACGAAGGTCGTGGCCAATGTTTGCGGGACAAGAAGAAGGCTATGTATGGCTCTCAATGCTGACGAGGACGCTTTATATGGGAAACTGACTGATGCTTGGCGTTCACCCAAGAAGCCCAAGACTGCAGAGGATGGAGCGGTTAAGGAGATCGTTGGGAAGGCTGACCTGACGAAGATTCCGTTTCTGACGCATTTTGAACGCGATGCTGGACAGTATATTACTTCCGCGTGCATTCATGCCAGAAGCGCTGATGGGAAAATCGAGAATGTGTCGATTCATCGGCTTCAAGTATTAGACAGGGATCATCTGGCGATTCGTTTGGTTCCTAGGCATCTTTACCGGTTGTGGAACATGGCCAAGGAGGCGGGGAAAGACTTGGATGTGGCGATTTCCATCGGCGTTCATCCTGCGGTTTTGCTGGCGGCCTCTTCACCTGTGCCTTTCGGCGTGAACGAGTTCGAGATTGCCAACGCCCTTATGGATGGAAGCCTGCGTTTGACTCGATGCGAACATGTGGATGCTTATGCTCCTGCGGAGGCTGAACTGGTTCTCGAGGGCAAGATATCAGTCTCGAAAGAGGTTGTTGAGGGACCTTTTGTTGACATTACTGGGACTTATGATGTTCAACGTAGGCAGCCTGTGGTGGATGTCGTTGGTGTAATGCGCCGTAGAGACTACGTTTATGAGGCTCTGCTCCCTGGTGGCGCTGAACACAAGCTGTTGATGGGCTTGCCTCATGAGGTCTTGATATGGGATTCCGTGGCCAAGGTGGTGCCACGAGTTTTTGCGATCAATCTTTCTGTAGGAGGTTGCGGCTGGCTTCATGCGGTGATCGCTATCGAAAAGCAGGTTGACGGCGACGGTAAAAACGCCTTGTTAGCCGCGTTTGCGGCGCATCCCAGCCTGAAGCACGGGGTGGTGGTGGACTCCGACATCAACGTATGCGATGCTTCTGATGTGGAGTGGGCTATTGCCACTCGCTTTCAGGCAAGCGAAGATCTCATTATCATAAGCAATGCACGAGGTTCGACGCTGGATTCCTCTGCCAATCAGGAAACAGGCCTTACGACGAAAGTAGGCTTTGACGCCACAAAACCGCTCAACAAACCCAAGGAAAAATTCGAACGTGCAACAATTCCAGTGGACACGCACGTTGAGGCGTTGATACGTAGACTGCGCGGAGTGTGAAAGTGACTTGCGCACACCACTTTATATATGGTCCGCGTTGCAGTTTAGGATTAATTGAAGGGCAGGGAGTCTTGTTGTCTCATAAGAAAGAGGAGGAAAAATCTGTGTCGTTGAAAGTTGATGATGTGATGGTCAAAGAAGTCATAACGATAGATGAGAATTCTACTGTGAAGGAAGCTGCGGAGGTCATGAACAAATTTGAAATTGGCTGCCTGATCACGGTCAAGAAAGGAAAAGCTATGGGCATAATCACTGAACGAGACCTCCTCAAAAGAGTGGTCGCAGATTCTAGAGACGCAACCAAAACTGCCGTGAAGGACATTATGACTAGCCCGCTGGTTGTGGTTGAGCCAACCATGGATTTGGAAGAGGCCGTGAACCTCATGTTTCAGATGAAAATCAAGAAACTACCGGTGGTTGAAGGAAAGCGGCTTGTCGGCCTAGTTTCGCTGACAGACATAGCTCGCTTCCAGCCTCAGATGATAAAGATTTTGAAACAACTTGCCGCAAGACAGGCGCCACCGAAGAGCATAGAAAAAGTAATCGACTACTACGTCGTCTAGAAACCAGCACTTTTCTATTTCTTTTCTAGTTTTGAGGAAAGTTAAAAGTCAGGGTTCTGATTAGTCAGTAGTTGATGAAAACCATAGTGTTGAAGGTTGATTCAGAAAAGCCGGATCTGAACAAGATTCGCGTGGCAGCAGACGTGATCAGGAAAGGCGGTTTGGTGGCGTTCCCAACCGAAACTGTCTACGGCTTGGGCGCAAACGCATTGAATGCGAAGACCGTCACCAACCTCTTTAAGGCAAAAAAACGCCCGCTCGACAATCCGCCCATTGTGCATGTATGTGACCCGAGGGATGTTCGTAGACTAGTTCAAGAAATTCCAGACAACGCTGAACAACTTATGGCGGAGTTCTGGCCTGGGCCTTTGACGCTGATTTTTCGTCGTTCAGATACCGTGCCTTCAATCACAGTGGCAGGACTTGACACAGTGGCCATCAGGATGCCCAGGCACAACGTTGCTTTGGAGTTGATCCGGGAAAGCAATTGTCCGATTGCGGCGCCCAGTGCAAATCTCGCAGGCAGACCTAGCCCAACGTCCGCGGAACATGTTCTCGCTGATTTGGATGGACGAATCGACGCTGTTTTGGACGCTGGACCTACAAGCGTCGGTATAGAGTCGACGGTTTTGGATTTGACAGTTGATCCACCTGAAATTCTGAGACCAGGTGGCACGACTTACGAGGCATTGAGAAACATTCTCAACAACGTGGCGCTCAGCCCATTCGCGGTGGCGGACACAGCTTTGCCTGTCAAAAAGGCACGTTCGCCCGGCATGAAGCACAAACACTACGCACCTAAAGCAGAGGTGGTGCTCGTTGAGGGCGAAGTTTCTGCTGTTGTTGACAAAGTCAAAGAGCTAGCCAGGCTCTATGCAGAAAAGAGCCGCCGTGTGGGTATTGCATGCACAGATGAGACTGCGACCTGTTACAAGGCGGATGTCGTGAAGTCTCTAGGTAGTCGAGACGACTTGGCCACGGTTGCGAGAAGCTTGTTCAGGGTTCTGAGAGAGTTTGACGCCGAGGGCATTGATGTTGTTGTTGCAGAAGGTGTACCTGTTGAGGGCTTGGGATTGGCTGTTATGAATAGACTCCGCAAGGCCTCCGCGTACCATATCGTTAAAGCCAGCCACAGTTAGGACACTGAGTCTCCTAGAACCGAACACATCAGACAAATCGCAACAAGAGAAAATAGGAAACGATTACAAGAAAGGTTCAATGGAGAAATCCGAGACAGAGAGAAAACAATGAGAGGCTTAAAGACAAAAGAAACCCCGATGCTCACAGGTTATCAAATATTCCATAACTACATTAGACCACACGAAGGATTAGACGGTAAGACACCCTCAGAAGCTTGTGGAATACAGATCAAAGGAAACAACAAGTGGCTAACTCTAATCCAAAATGCAAGTCATCCGACGAAAAGTAACAGGGAGATC
>CAYGYI010000160.1:0-3557 GCA_964354055.1 uncultured Candidatus Bathyarchaeia archaeon
CGAACCGTGAAAGCTTAAAAGCAGACTCCTAGCCGAGTCTAGTAATACAGGGCACATTTCTCTAACATTCCGTGGCTGCGTCCTCGAGAGTTAGTGAAACCAGTACATGCTACCGCAATGAGGAAAAAGGGGAAGTGCTTAAGGGAACCGTACCTATTCAGTTCCAGAATGGTGGGCTGCCCGTCCCCGAACCCAAACGGGTTCAAGTCCGTAATGTCACAAAGACGACAAGATGCCGAAGTGATCATTTTGGTTTGTCGATTGATGATTTTCCTTTCACAACGAAAATGCAGAGGCACGCTATGGTAACCAAAAGAATAATTCCGCTACCTTTATAGACGATAGCATAAATGCGAGCGATGGTTGAATGAGGGTATTGCAATAGAGAAATCTGGAAGAATTAGGAGATTTCAAAGATATTAGGTGTTGATCTCGGAGAGTTTCCGAAAGATATTCTATGGCCAAATCATCTTTGTCTTTTTAAATAGGACAACATAATTAGAAACTACCAATAGAAAGGACGATATGACTGCTTGTAGATGTGGAGAATCAATGCGGGAGATTGAACTGGCAAGTTCGCGGGATATTTCAAAAAGAGTTGACAGCATAGTCAGAAGCTTAGAAATCATCTATCAGGTCAGACTTCGTGTCGATCTCGAGGAAATCCCCCTTGGGCAAACATATCCAACAGAGGATTTCCAAGAGAGCGATAAACTTGCATTGGTTTTCAGAAAAATCGTCGAAGAGAATTATGATGTACCAATAACAGTTGTGAATAGTGGTAACGACTATTTTATTCTGGATGGCCATCATCGTGCATTCATTCACAGAAAACTGATGCACAAAACCATAAAGGCGTACGTGCTGAGGTTTCCTGAAGGCAAGACATACAGAGAAATCTCGAAGCGACCACTTGAAAGCCTTCGCATCAAAGATATAAGCCCCATCGAAGATCATATTCTGAAGACTTGGCAACATATTCTCTCTGTTCTTGAATACTATGAAGCTCTCTACAATATGCTATTCTTCATTAGCAAAGAACGTGTTAACTTGAAGAACCTGGTTCCTACACGGTCACAAGTTGCAAAAACACAGATTGAGGAGATAAGGAACGTGACTGTGCCAATACTCTGCATTCGTCACGGAAACAAATACTACATTCTTGATGGACATGCGAGATCGCTTCGAGCTAAGGAATTAGGACTAGATTCAATAGACGCGATGATTCTATCATCAACTGCAAAGGTAGATTTCGGCATTGTGGAAACGGTTGAGGCTATGAACCTTCGACAACTCGAAGACGTTAAGGTTATGGAATAGAATCACTTGATTCCTAACCGCAGACTAGGTGGCATGTATAGTAAAGTAGCTGAATTGTGATTAAAGAACAGAGAGATTTGGAGAGATTGGCTTAGTATGCTTCAGCGTACGGAATAATGGTGAATCAAAATGAAGGACAAATGACTCAAGTGTAATAGTTTGAGGTGACAGTGAAAGGCAAGCGATTTTTTGTTAAGCTCGCGAAAAATCACTTTACAAGGCTCCTGAAAAAGGGAAGAACCGTTGAAATAGAAAAACTGAGAGGAGCGTTGACTTCAATTAGCGACTTGAGATAGCCTGTACCTTAAATCAGCTATTGTTGCTGCCGCCGCCTTTTTCATCTCTATATAGCTTGAAGGACGGAGGATCAGTGCGTCTATGTGGCTCAACTGTTCCTCAAAGCAAGCCCGGGCTCTATGATGCCCGTCCAAAAGAACGTAGCGAACATCGCCGCCTACATGTGCAATACAAACGACAACTCTCAAGTGTGCAGTCTCTTTCAAGAGTTCGCGATAATATCTCACTCCGCGTATGTCAACGTCATCTTGTGTTGGAGAGATTTCCCCGATGGGAATGCGACAGACCTCAATTCGGAATCTAACCCCTGGATATATGCCTTCATTCTTCCCTTTACCTTGAAAGTAGTCTTGGAACTCAATGGCGAGTCTGATAGCATCCAGTAACTGAATCAGCGAATATATCTGAGCACGTCCATTCAAACCCTCTAATGCTACCTTGCCGCCACTGGAGAGTTCGATGTCTGCTGGTCCTGCTTCAAGAGACAGTTTGTAACTGTTGCTTTCTTTGACTATGTAGTTCAATGATCTAAGCAACTGATCAAACCGCGATAGGTCAAGCTCGTAGTTGTGATTGCCCAGCTGGCATTCGCACGTGGCTGATCTAAGGTACTGCTTAGGATGCTCTGATACATGATACACGTCCGCTAAGGCTGGAGCCAGATCGTGAATGAACGCCTTCCATTCTGAAGGAGAACGGGCCCAACCAAGACCTCGAAATGAGTCGTTGATTTCGCCTTTGAAGGTCTCAAAGTAAGCAGAACCAGTACTCCTGTAAAAAACCGTGGAATTGTGACATGTGTCATGCATCATACCGATTGAAGGCGGTAACGCGTGTGGAACCTGCGAATTAGTCCTATCTTCTGCGGGAACACGGAAATCTACATCCAGGTTAATTTCATGTATTCGGACGTTCAGCACCAATTCACTCACCTCCTTTGCTTTGGATTTCTTTCAAAGAATCTAGGGGTTCATCAGAATCGGCTCGATATGGGGCAAACTGCTCTATCTCCAAGACTACATCCTCGCGTCGAATTCCAGTTATGTCTCCTCGCATCTCTCTGATTTTTCCATTAATTTTCGGTTTCAATTCGTCAAGTGAGTTCTTGGAACGAGAGAAAAGCTGTGCCAAAGGAGAAGATGAAAAGTCCAGGACGACTTGCACGTTTGCCTCTACCGGGCTTGAGACAGTTCTCTTGATAGCAGCTTCTGGCTTCAGCCCAAGCTCGCACAACGCTTCCAGAAATCGTATGAAGTCCTTGTTTTCTAAGTCCATTATATGAAACCTTAGATCTGCGAGGTCAGACGTAGACCTGAAAAGTATTATCATTCGCCCAGATTCGGGATGGGCAACTTGAACAGTGAGTTTCGCATCCGTAAGCCCGAGCTTGCGCTTGGTGAAATCGTCCATTTGGTTAGGGAGCCAGATCCTGTTCATTTCATCTATTGTCACAACATAAGGGGTCATTGTGGCTATCGGTTGAATCCATCCGGTTGTCTTGCCGCCAAGCTCTGTCACCCTTTGATGATAAACCAGTTTGCAGTCCGACTCGACACTGTGAAGAAAGTCTGTTACTTCCTTTTCTTCTCTTTCCCCTGACGGGATGATCACGTATTCCAATGAGTATTCGTAGGTCCTTCCCCGTCTAAGCATGATTTCAACAAGCTTCACGCGTTCTGAAAGATAGGTCAAGGCATTGCAGATTCCCGCCCATTCACCACGGGTTTCTCCCTTGTAGTGACCTAGATTGACAGGGTGTAGAGTCGCTATCAGTCGTGCCTCGTCGCGTTCAGGGTTGTAGTCAGGGTATAAGAACAGTTGGTCACCTTTGCCAAGAGCCATTGCGCTCAAAACTGGAGACGACAATCTAATACAGTTTTCTCTAAACGAACCTATCCCGATCATCTTCACAACCTCCGTTTCCCATAGACTCCAAATAG
>CAYGYI010000161.1:0-3547 GCA_964354055.1 uncultured Candidatus Bathyarchaeia archaeon
AAAGAAAACTGCAACAACAGAATCTACCACAATTTCTAAACAGCCTAGCGCGCTTTACTCAGGACTTAACAGTACGTGTGTGCCCGTCATAAAGTATATGTTCCTCCAAAGCAGCTTTTGTACAAAGAGGGTCCTCGTAAAGAGCCTACGCTCCTCTCAACAAGGCGCGCTGATGGCAGGTCAAGATTATGGAAGAAAGAGAGTTTGACTATCAATGGAAGAGTCTCAAATGCACTGATGGAGAATACACGCAAGAACGAATAAAGGAACTGCTTTGTTTGACGAAACTCAAAGGCTCTTTCTTCATGTCCAAAATGTGTTTAGACGCAGGTTGCGGAAATGGGCGGTATACTTACGCGATGCTTCAGCTGGGAGCAACTGTTGAGAGTATTGATATAAGCCCAGAAGCAATAGAAGCGTGCAAGTTGGTAAATCCGAAAGCTCGTGTTTTTGACATTATGAATGTGCAGCCCGACCCACGATTCGATTTGGTTTTCTGTTGGGGAATGTTGCATCACCTCAAAGACCCAAGAGCAGGGTTCGCAAAGGTAGCTTCGCAGGTCAAGCCAGATGGGATTCTGCACATTATGGTTTACCATAAGAAGACTCAGAATATCTATGAGCATGGCAGGCAGATTTGGAGAACACTAACTGTTGAAGAGAAATTGAATCTGTGTAGAGACATGGTAAGAAAATACGGCGGTCACGTACACGGATGGTGGGATGCTTACAATCCGCAGTATAATTGGAGTTATGAACCGAAAGAAATCAAACGATGGTTTGAAGAAGAAGGCTTCATGAAGACAAAGCTCACAAAGAAATACAATATCAATATGAGAGGAGAAAAGAAAGATCAACGGGTTTGTGTTTGCAGAGAAAACGAAGCGTGAGCACGCAAAATGCGTTTTGGCGTAGCTTGCGTGTTTAGATTTTGCCTGCTTTCACTTAGTCCGAATAGTATGGGATTACGTCCTGTCTCAACGCTTCCACGAGGTTCATTTTCGGAGACCATCGGAGCACTTTTTTGGCACGGGCGTTGTCGTACCACATACGTCTGACGTCGCCTATTTTCGCCGGAGCTTTGTTGGGTGGTTTCTTGAACCCAAGCAATTTCGCTATCGTGTTGTAGAGCTGATTGATTGAAGTTTCGGTGTTTGAAGACAGGATTATGGGTTTCAAATCTGTTTCAGTATCTGCTGATTTGATGAGCGCCGCGACGATGTCGCTGACGTGGATGAAGTCTCGCGTCTGCTCTCCGTCTCCGTCCACGGTTGGTGCAGTTTTTTTCAGCATCTTGCACACAAACTCTGCGATGACGGGTTTCCATGTTGGGGAAACTTTCTGTCTTGAGCCGTAGACTGTGCCGAACCTGAAAATCGTGGCCGGAATGCTGAACGTCCTGCTGTAAACTTTCACGAAATACTCTGCCGCCAGCTTGTCAACATCGTAAGGCGAGGATGGCCTGTCCTCACAGTCCTCGTTTATCGGGAGCTTCTCAGGCGTCCCGTAGATGCCACTGTTGCTGCTGAAGACCACCTTGCTCTTCGTCCGCTTCGCCAGTTCAAGAACGTTGACCATGCCTGCAACGTTGACTTCCACGTCGCGAAACGGGTCGTCAAAACTCATGCTTCTCGGAAAACAAGCCAAATGGTAAATCACGTCAAATTTCTTGTCCGCCAGTTTCTTCAGGACCGCAGGAGCAAGCTTCTTGCTAATGTCCGTTTTCAGCAGGTTGACAGAAAGGTGGCTTATGTTCTGTTTGGACCCGTTTGAGAAATCATCTATGACCGTAACCTCGTCGCCATGTCCTACGAGCCTATCTGCAAGGTGAGAGCCCACAAACCCTGCTCCGCCTGTAATCAGACATTTCCGCATTTGACACACCTCATTCTAATGCTTGTTTGGATTTGATGTGCACTAGTTATGGTCAGCAACCTTAAAAACTTGCACCCAAGCCTCGTCGGGCAACGGTTCATCTGTCCTCCCAGCGGCGCTAGTTTTTCTGCAGCACCTCTTTTGCTGTGGCGATGTGAATGTCAACTACGAGTGAGGGGTCATGCGCCTTCTTCACCCACGCGCGGCTTGCCACTCCAATCTCGCGTCGTGCTTCTGGGTCTCTGCACTCTATCATTCTTTGATATATCTCGTCTGTTGTTCGAGCGTTAAGGATGGGCGGTAGACTACCGAAGCATTCGTTGATCACTTTAGCGTCGTAATACATTATCACTGGTTTTTCGCATGCCATGGCTTCTGGCGTGGCCGTGCCCCAGCTTCCAAGAGTGAACTGGTCGAGCACAACGTCGGCTTCGTTGTACATGTCGATCAAGTCCTTTTTGGGCATCGGCTGGACAAACCGGATGTTCTTGGAGGGAATCGCCAGTTTCCTGATCAGTTCTTTCGATTCCTCGATGTTTGTTCCCCAGTCAACCATCACCAGCAAGGAGCTTGGGTCGCGTTTGGCAAATCTGCTGAACGCGTTTATGACTCTGTCGGTGCCTTTCTCTTTCCAGTGGTGCCTGCTCGGCATGAAGAACACCTGGTCATGCCCTTTGAACAACCCTTTCTTCGGTTTGGGCGAGTACTTGTCGCACGGTATGGCGAAGGGAACAAACCTTGCTCTGAGTTTAGCTTCCTTGAAAATTCGCAGCGTATCCGGGTTGGTGAACAGGATTATCGGGGCATTCTCGTAGCTTTTCTTGAGCATTTCATACGCGATGGGCACGTAGGTTCTTTGCCTGTAGGGCGGAAGCCTGTTCTCTGAGAATGGAAGATACCTGATAAGTCCCGCGTCGTAGGGCACGTAGTTGCACCGTAGCAGCATGGCGTACATGGACCCTGGAACGTGGGCAAAGACGATGTTGTATCTTCTGAAGATGAAGAGCAGCTTGGCAAGAAGGTCAGCCTCAGACAGCACTTTGAAGCCTGACCTGACCCTCACGACCTTTATCCAGTCAGACATGCCGTAGCGGTTTACTGCTTCGTTGTTCGGGTTCATTGGATCTCCGAAAGCCTTGCGGCTCAGATCCCCGTCTTCCCAGAGGGGCATGCTGAAAGCGTACCGTTCCTTGCTCGTGATTAGCAAGTCAGCGCTGATGCCTCTGGCGCGCATGGCCTTCGTCACGTTGTACGCGTCCTGAGCCATGTTGAAAGCGTTGAGAATGTACGTCAAATGTTGACCCCACACTGAAATGACGCGTTTCTTCACTTAAGAGTTGTCCACAGACGCTTCTGCTTTGCCGCTGAGTTGAAGCCATTTCGCGAAGATCATGATTCTCCAGAACAGCTGGATGTCCTCTGACCTTTTCCTCGCCATTATTCGGACGCAAAGCTCTTGGAACCCTCCCGGCTCAACATAGTCGCTTGCGGCATTGACGGTTTCAGCGCACCAGTCCATCTTTTCCATGATTAACTGTTTCGCCCATTCTTCCTCGGGAGCTGGAAAGCCCAGCTTGTTGCGCCTGAGTCTCACTTTTTCTGGCAGGGTTCCCTTCATTGCCTCTCTTAGCAGGTACTTGGTCCACCCGTTCCGTATTTTCACACTCATGGG
>CAYGYI010000162.1:0-3533 GCA_964354055.1 uncultured Candidatus Bathyarchaeia archaeon
CCCATAAACGACAATGTCAAAGCCTCCGCCTTCAATCAATGTCTCCAGAAGCTCATCCTCTGTCCCGTGCAGAAGCGCAATCCTTAAGCCACCAACGACCACTTTGGCGAAGCTTCCGCGGATTTCGAGCTTCGGATTTTCACTGAACATCTTCCTCAGTCGTTCTCGGTCGCCGTCGTTGTTGCCGAAGACGCCTATAAGCCTTGCATTCAGTGCCTTGAATCTTGGAATCGTGAACGGTGACACGTAGTCGCCTGTGTGTAGCACGAGTTCGGTCTTTTCTTGGTTCAGTGTCTTTATGGCTTTGTCCATCATCGGCAGGTTGTCGTGTGTGTCTCCCATTAAGCCTATCTGCATTCTTTTTAGCCTCACGATCTTTCCTGTAACGAGCAGATTCTCTGTGGGGCGCTTTGGCTTATAGAGGTTTGTTCTAGACAATATTTCGGTTTTTGGAATAAGTGCACATGCGAAACACCCCTTAAAACAGTCGCTGACCCGTTAAGTTATAGAAAACAGTTCTGAAAGAGGAATATAGAAAATGAATCCGTGGGGATCAGATCCGTCGTCGAAGAGAAGGGATAAGCTTTACATAATCGCGGAGATTCTGGAAATAGCGCGTGAAGGCACTCTAAAGACCCAGATAATGTACCGTGCCAACTTGAGCTTCACGCAGTTGAATGATTACTTGGGTTTCATGTCCAAGAACGAGTTGCTGGCCATGATTCCGCGTGGCGAAAAGGTCGTGTACGTGGCCACGGAGAAAGGCATGGATTTCCTGCAACGTTACCGCGAAATAAACGAACTGCTCAAAAGCGAAGAACGAAACGGCAAAAACAACGTGAAACTTCCGCCTCCGCATCTGCTCAAAAGAAACTCGATGCCATAAACGAACGAGTTTTCCTTTTTCGCATGGTTTGTTGTGCATGAACAGTTCTGCAGTGGCATTTTTCTTCAAACAATAGGCCAAAATAGAAGCTGAAAAAACGTTAGTTTGCTTCTTGGTCTTTTAGGTATGTTTTGATTTTTTTCTTCAGTGTTGGGAACTCTTCCAGCATAGCTTTTATTACTTGCCAGCGGATTTCTTCAGTTTTAAGATTACCGTCCATGCGAGCGTCACCAGTGCAACGTGTATTAAGTGTCAATATTCAATATAAACCTTTATTTCCGCCGCCGATATGTGCAAACCGGGTACACACCATAAATCTGCACGTACAGCATCGATCGAGCAGGCATCCAACCGAGATCATTGCTGTGTCCTCTTCGAGCACATGCCTTTTCTATTGCGCCCTACAGCAGACCGAGCAGAGTCTCCGGAACCACGAATATCAAAAGCAGCAACAGAAAAATGCCGCCACTAATAAGCACCAGCGCCAACAATAGTCTGTAAGGATATTCAACCTGGATCCATACATGATCACTTCTTCCTTCTGGGTATATTCAAAACCGAATCTCAGCATGACGCGCTGACTCAAGGCGCCAACGAGATACAAGCCCAAAACAGCATAACTGTGTGACATCATGTCAATGAATTCGAGAGCGTAGAACAGGCCAAAATTGATGAGCGTAACCAGAAAAGCAGCACATAGGTCCAGCACAAGTCCTCTCTCAAAAGAATATCGCTCCTTTATCAATTGCTGGCTTAAATCCTTCTTCCTCTGACACACCTTCTTGGGTCGAATAGACAACTCGCTCAGGCAACTTGCTTCACGAGTTCGACATAATGCAGTTTGCCTAAAAGAATTGTCCTGGGCATCACAGGTTCAAGCCTGCTCAAGGCTCTCTGCGAAGAATATTTCCTGTCTGGGAATACTCGCTTTATCCTCTATTGATCCTGTTTGTTGCTTGGAGAAAGGAAGGCTTCGTCTAGTTGCTCATGAAAGGACAGGCTTGCTGATGGGTCATAGATCAATCGCTAATTCGAAGATTCGTTACTTAGCTTTTTGCATACCTCTAATTCTGGCATATCTCTCATGGGCATACTTTCCCACACTTGCCCAATTGCTCGTCACCATCATTTTTGGCTATCAACCTCGATTGCTGGACGGAAACTGGCTCTGGAACACAACAGTGCAGTTCTTCTACACTTGGTACACTTCTCTTGCCATAGGCGTCGCAGGCATTCTCGCAATCGCTGCCACGTTTGCGAGACTACAGGCGCACAAAGCCAAGCAATTATACTACCCTATGGTCTCTTTCATCGTTCCAGCCTGCAACGAAGAGAAACACATGTCACGCTGCATAACAAGCCTCTTCAAGTGCGCAGAAAGATACGAAGGCAACTGCGAGATCATAGTTATAGACGACGGAAGCAGAGACTACACCTACGAGGTTGCATGGTCAACTATCGAGCTTAATCGCAGACAGTGCCCGAAAACGCGCGGCAAAGTAGTGAGGCATTCTGTCAACTTGGGCAAGGTTGAGGCCATGCGCACAGGCATGACCAGCGCTCTAGGCGGCTTGATCGCGGTAGTTGACGCTGATTCTTGGTGGCTGCCCAACACGCTAGTTCAACTAGTTGACCACATGCTTTCAAACGGAAAAAAAGCCGTAACAGGCTACGTGCACCCCTCAGGCGGCGTTTCCGAGGTTGACAGCTACGTTATTCTGCAGCAGCTTGAGTACAGCGAAGGCCAAGGCATAACCCGCACCGCCCAGTCGCTCAGCAACAACGTTGTAATCGTTCCAGGCGCCATAGGCCTATACGACGCTCAAGTTCTGAGAACAATACTGGACGAGAAAAAAATCCAATCCGTCACAGAAGATTTGGAAATCGCGCTGGAGATGCACAAGAGAGGCGCTAAAATAGGCTATGTAAGCGGCGCCACAAGCTTAACCGTGGCACCCGCCTCTTTCAATCTCTTATGGAATCAGCGCCTACGATGGTTCACAGGCTGGCTTCACAACACCCTTAGCATCCACAGAGACATGCTCCTGAAAAAGTCCAAGTTGAGTCTATTCCTGTGGTACTGCTACATCATCGAATACGGTGGAGCATTCATTGACATGGCCTCGCTAATCGCGTTCCCACTGCTGTTCTGGTTTGCGCCAGATCGCACGGCGTTCGTCATGAACCTGCTCGTCTTTCTGCCCTACGGTCTGCTCATAGGCATAGCGAACCAAGCGATAGCCCTCAAATACGCCTACAACCAACACAACTACCGTTCTCTCCTCTACTACACGCCCTTCTACCCGATATTGAGACTGATCAACGTTGCAGTAAGGTTGGCTTGCTCAATTAGGTTTTTGTTCGGGTATCGTGGAGACTGGCGCCATAAATACTAGGGTTCAGCAGGATACTGTTAAGTTATTTGTGATGAAGCGCGCCAAGTTTTTAACCCAAATGTACATCCAAGCTGGCTTTGAAAGAAACGTTTATATTGAGTAAGGCTCCTTTTGATTCGTTTTGGCGATTGATATAGCCCGCAATTTTACGGCGGCGGCTCAACCCCGACGTTTAAGGCGCGTTGTCGCCCTTTGGATGAAGATGGTTGGCCTCCAGTTGCGGGGACAGGTATGTGGACCTGACATGCTAA
>CAYGYI010000163.1:0-3528 GCA_964354055.1 uncultured Candidatus Bathyarchaeia archaeon
CAACTGGAACTTTCACATCAATTCTCTTTTTGGTGTTGGTGTTGAACATTTTCACCATGGTGAAGGGGTCTTTACCTTTCAGAATCTTTTCGTCGATAGCGAAAGGCGATATCGCTGAAGTCAGATTGCCGCAATTGCCAGTATAGTCCACGGCAGCTTTTCCGATTCCTACTTGACCAAACGTATAATCAACATCAAAACCGGGCGTACTGGATTTCGACACCATCATCGTTTTGCTTGTGTGAGTCTGTGCTCCTCCAAGTCCGTCGATTTGTGCCGGGTCTCCGCTTCCGAAAACCTTCATGATTACCCTGTCTCTTTTGGTTCCTTCTTCTGGAAGGTCTTCTCTCTTGAAGAACACTCCCTTGCTGGTTCCGCCTCTCATGAGGACGCAATAGATGCTTTTCATGACCATGAATGTTTCACCGACGTATTCGACTACCTGTCCCAAATTTAAAAGGATTGCGCTCTTGACTCAAAGTTCGCTATCGCTATTCTTCAGCCTTGGAGGCTCTCTTTGCCCTGTTCAACAAGTGTTCTGCCACTGCACGCGGATAATACATGTTTGAATATTCGCGAGCTTCATTATAGGTTTTCGCGGCTGCAAGGGCAACATGCATTGACAACCCCTTTTCTGCGGCTGCTTCTGCAAGGTATCTCAGCTCTTTTTCCGCCAACTGAACATTGAATTTTGGCGGAGCGTTTTCTTCGTAAGCTCTTTTCCACACCGTTTCAAGAGCCGACTCGAACCAAGTTTGTTTGAAGCTCTCTCTGAATAGTTCTGACTTCACATTCCAGGCTTTCAAAGTAGCTCCAGTTTCTGCTATTAGCGATGTGAAAGCAAGAAACATTCCGTTGACCGCCAGTTTGAGAACTGCAGCTTTTGGTATTTCGCCTACGTGAAACCATTTTGACGAAAAGAGTTTGATGAATTCTATCGATGCGTTCACGTTTTCTTCTGAACCGCCCAGAAAAGCTGTTGCCAAACCTTTCTCAATGGCGTCGGGCGTCGCGAAGACTGGGCTTTCAATATATTTCAGACCGTTCTTCCTTAGGAGATCGCCGACTTTTTTGCTTGCTGACGGCGTAACCGTGGACATGTTGACCACGGTTGCTTTGAGACTCTTGTCAAGAAGCCCTGATTGAGATGTCAACACTGAACTAAAAGCGGGATCGTCAGAGACGAAAATAGCAACGTATTCAGCACCGGATTTTGCCATAGCTTTGGGTGAATCCACGTATTCGGCAGCCAGTATTTGGGCAAGCTTCTTTGCCTTTTCTGCGGTCCTATTATACAGAACGAGATCAATATTTTGGGTAGCGAGTCTTTTGGCGATGCTTGAACCCATGTTACCTAGACCGATAATTCCGGCTTTCATTTTTTATCAGACCCTTTGTAGATTCTGCGCACTTATAAGGTTTGACGCGCGCGAGCTTCTACGTGATCCGACACACACGCTGACAAGTTCGCGTGCGTTACTCTATTGGCGGGGTCAGCGCATAAACCAGGAGGACTCGTTTAGACCCCATGTTGTCTAGTCTAAATTTCCAACCTGCGGGCATGTAGATGGCATCTCCTTCCTCGGCGTCCACATATTTATCATCATAATACAACCTCACTTTCCCACTTGCAACATAATAGACTTCATCATTTCCTTCCTCTTCTGAATAACTCCAACGATATCCCTTACGATTGGGGTCAATCTCTAGAACACCTACCATGAGTCTATCTGATCCGACTCTTTTCTTCGTGACCAGTCTTTTCACTTTGTAGCCACCGACAGTAGACTGATATGCGGTCACCATCTCAACCTCGTCCGAATGAACAACTTTTACCTCTTTTCTCATTTTTCTAACACCCTGTTTTGGCTGTGTTGGTTGTTCCCGTATTAGCTTTGTCATCGACAGGAGTTGTTAGTAAAAAAAAGAGCGTAGTGCACGCTTTCAGTTCTTCTATCTGCTCCATCTGACTGCTTCCAGTCTCTCCTTGCTAATGGCAAGAGATTTATCAGGATCTTCGTTCGGATACCCCAACTCTATCACGGATACACCTTTGAATTTCGTGCTCTTCAGAGCCTGGGTCACAGCGGCAAAATCAACAGAGCCCATACCAACAGACATTTTTCTCCAAGTTTTGCAATCATTGTCGGTTAGATGCACGTGTGCTATCAAATTACCGAGTTTGTATTGCCGAAACTGGCGATTCCTTGACGCAGATATTTGCTGAATAAAAAAGCACCTTGATAGATTCTGACTCAACCTCTTCTATCATTCTTATCAACTGCTTGGTTATTTCGATGAAACGATAAGGCGTGCACACGCCAGAACCCCAACGAAAATCATTTAAATATGTTTTCTAGTGGCTATGCATCTGAAGGTGTTGACTAGATGGATGTCAAGAAGAACGTGTTGAAGATTGTTGATGAGCAGAAGGACGAGACTGTTGAGTTCTTGCAGAACATGATTAGAAGTCGTCCTGTTACTGGGCAGGAGACGGATGTTCAAAAACTGGTGATCAAGAAGCTTGAAGGAATGGATCTTGAGTTGAATGTGTTCGAGCCGGACATTGAAAGGTTGAAGAAGCATCCGGCTCATGTCCCGGTTGATATTGGCTTTCGCAAGTTTGAGGCTGGTTATTATGATGACCGACCTAATGTCGTCGGAATCTGCAGAGGTTCTGGTGGGGGACGTTCACTGCTTTTCAACGGACATGTAGATTCAAACCCTATTCAAGAGGAGTCTAGGGCGGCGTGGAAGCACGACCCGTGGGGTGGCGAAGTTGACGGCGGTAGAGTATACGGTCGCGGAGCCTCCGACATGAAAGGTGGAGTTGCAGCTATGACTGTTGCTTTGGACGCTGTGTTGAAAGCAGGAGTCAAGCTTCGCGGGGACGTGATAATGGAGTATGTCGTAGATGAGGAAATTGGTGGCAATGGAACGCTGGATTGTATTTTGCGGGGTTACAAGGCAGACGCTGGCATAAGCTGCGAGGCCGGCGACATGGAAGTTCAACCGGCATCCACCGGCTGCATGCAATTCGAGATAAACGTTCAAGGAAAGTCAGGCTGGATGCCTTCGGCCGAACCTTGGGAGGCAGTAAGCGCTATAGAAAAAGGCTATCGCGTTGCCCAGGCAGTGGCTGACTATGAGACAATCAGAAGTGTGGACGCACACCATCCTCTATGGTCAAACCCCCGAGGCGGAGTAGGCTGCTTTGTAGCTATGTTCCACTCTGGGAACATGCCTCACACATTGCCTGACATCTGCGCTCTCAAGGGAAGGATGTCTCTCCTGCCGAAGGAGGATCCAAAACCGATTCAGGAGGACTTCATAAGGTACATTGCCACTGTTTCAAAGGCGGATCCGTGGCTGAGGGGGCATCCTCCAAAAACAAGGTTCCTGGGTTACACTGCAGAAGGAACAGAAATTCCAGTTGATCACCCGATCTGCCAGAACGTTATTCGTTCTTTCAAGGAGGCACTTGGAATCGAACCCAAGGTCGAGGGACACGACGCAGGCTCGGACGTA
>CAYGYI010000164.1:0-3495 GCA_964354055.1 uncultured Candidatus Bathyarchaeia archaeon
ACGGATCGCCGTCCGTGAAAATGTACACGGGCAGCTTAAGCTCCTGGTTCAGTCTACGTATGAACTGTCTTGTGGCTCTGGGCGCCTGCCCCGCCGTCAAAACAAGTAGCGCATTGTGCTTCTTGTGCACGTTTTCCTCGATGAACCGCGTGAACAGGCCGCCTTTCTCGATGGCTATCACCTTGTCTGCCGTGGTCTTCACAAACTCCGATGACGTCAACGCAGGCCCTATCATGACGCCGTCAGGATGCGAGGTCAAATCCATAGTTCTGCCCTCGTAGCCGGGCACGGTGTACTCAATCACTAGGTTCCCAAACACAGCTGAGCGTTCTTCTGGAAAGATGTTGAAGTCTTCCCGTGAGTAGCCAAGCACCGTCTCAAGGTCAGTGATTATGTTGTTTGATTCCTGCTGGTCTTTGAACGTCATCTCGTAGGCCTGTGCAGAATAGTAAACGTCCCTCAGCGTCGAGGTCTTCCGCTGCGAGGCAAGCTCGTTGGAGAACATGGCAGCCCACGTGAGCTGCGTGAAAGGCTTAACGTGGCGGATGTTGCGGGCGCTTCTTTTCACCGCTCTGTCGCCCAGAATGAACTGTCTGAGGTCTGCGTCGTAGTTGATGTTCTCGGTTGAGCGGCTGGGCATCGAGATCGACGGGAACTGGCCTCTGTCCATCTGGCCGTAGATGTCATCGCCAAACTTTTCAAGGCTCTCCAGAACCTCTTTCTTCTTCTCAAGAATGCTACTCTTGTGTTTCTTCGTCGCCAAACTGCTTCACACTCTTCAACAATTTCTCTATGTCAGGAGGCTTATCCTTGCCTGCCAGCTTCGTGGAGAACTCTGCAATCCTCGGCAGATACTTGCTGAACACGCTAAGCCGCTTCCTCTCTCTGTCCACGTGTTCGCGTTTGGACATGAAGTGCTGGATCTGCCGCGCCACCTCGCGGAGGCCGTTAGCTATTTCTTTCCTGACCTCAGGTCTGTCGGAGATGAACTCCTTGCCCACGGTCTTGTAGGGCACCTTAGTGCTGCAAATGTGCACCAAAATCGCAATAGGCATGTCAGGCTGGACCTTATACCTCCGCCAGTTCATCGCCGTGATAACCTTAACCGAAATATCACTCGCCTCATCATATAGAAGCGGAATACGGTTCGCAAAGCGGTAGATCACGAACGTGCCGCGCTTTGGCACCTCGCCCCCATAGGCGATGCCGGCCTCAACTATGAACGGATGCCCCGCGTAGGTGGCGGGTTTGCGTTGATGAACCACCACGAACTCGGGCTTCAACTCCTTCATTATTCCTGCCCTCAGCAGGTCTTCGCCTAGCGGCGATAGGCAGCTTGCGTCAGGAGGCAGAAAGTCCTTGTACTTCTTCAGGTTGTGCATCAGTCTGACGATTTCTTCATGTGACAGTCTTTTCGGGTTTTTCGAAGGACTCAGGGCGCTGAACTCTAGGAACTTTTGTGCAGTGATGTCGCCGACTCTGTGGAAGTGGTTTCTTAGGAAGTCAAGCATGTTGTTGCAGGGCGTAACCTGTATTAGGCGCTGAAGCAGTTCAACGTCCACGCCGTAGGGATGCGGTTTCGTTTCCTTCGGCGGCTCAGGCATCTCTTTCGTGCCACGCGTGAACTTGTACAGTCTGCCCTTCGGATCAACGAACGTCACATTAGCATATGGATTAACCATGGCCGTCTGCTTAAAATAGTCCAACAGTTTGGGCATGGCGCGGAAGTAGTCGCCCTCGAGGCTGAATTCAACCACCGTACCCCGCCACTGCTCCTTGTTGATGAGCACCCTCCTGTCCAGAATTAGCGGGCGGTTCTTCTGAATATCAATCATGAGCTTGTAGGTATAGATCTTGGCTTGGCCAGTGCTTGAAGTGATTACAGCAGGCTGATGCGTGGTGATCTGCCCGTAGAGTATGGCCATCTTGCCTCCGAGACCGAATGTTCCCCTCTGCTGCTTCAGCTTATACTTCGAACCGAAAAGCACCTGACCGAACGCCAGCGGAATGTGCCGCGGCTGGATGCCAATGCCGTTGTCTTCAACGCGCAGTTTGTAAATCTGCGTCTCTTGACTGGCCTCGCCCTCATATGAAAGCCTAACGTAAATGTCTGGGGGAATCTTCATAGCCTCAGCCGCGTCAAGCGAGTTCTCCACAAGCTCGCGCACGGCCGCGAAAATGGCTCTCGACGGGTTTGTGAAACCGGCTATGTCTCGGTTTCGGTAGAAGAAGTCAGCTGCGCTGATCTCTTCAAACGTCGTCTGAGCCACTGTAAGTCTCTCCAAACCCCTCTAGCATCAAGTCTCTTCTACCTATGCACTGCCCATTTTTTAACTTAACTACCTCATGAGGCGAAAATGTGTTTTCATTTTCTGCGATAGGCAAAGGGCAACAACTCGCCTACGGTCTTAACTACGATAGAATCAGTTAAAACCTTACCATTCTTGGCTCTTGCCATGACAACCTTGACTTCTGCATCCTCAGCAAAATCGTGCACATACTGGAGGCATGCACCACACGGGCGTGGTTCGCTGTGATTGTTCGCGTTCATGACAAGGGCCACTGCCTCGATCTTTCGGTTGCCGTGCAAAACTGCATGGTTTATGGCGCATCTTTCGGCGCAAACGCCTAAGCCTGAGATCCAGCTTTCAACATTGCAACCTTCGTAGACTTGGCCGTCCTCAGCCAACACAGCCGCGCCGACGGCTAAGCCCCAGAGCAAATACGCCTTCTGCATGGCCTTCGCAGCAGTCTCAAGCAGTCTTCTCTCGTCTTTTCCGATTCTAGCCGTGGCTTTTGTTTGTTTTTTCACTTGTGTTCACCATTCGCGTATAGTAGTATTCACCTATGTCTTTTTGGAACTTGTCGAGTTTAGAATCTTCCTTGTTAACTCGTGGGCGTTTGGTAGCCGGGTCTCGTCGGAAGGTTACCTGCATATCCTTGAGGAACGCGTTCATGCCTCTCCGCAGGCTGGTAGCCGGGTTCGCCGTGCCCTCCACGCCGGGCGTTCCCTTAAACACCATAAGCTGATCAGCAATGAAGTCCTGCGTGACAACATCATGCTCTACCACAAAGGCAGTTACGTTGTGGTTCTCCACCACTCTCCGTATGGCTTTGGCCATATTCAGCCTCTCCTCAACATCCAGATAAGCGCTGGGCTCGTCAAGCAGGAAAAGCTCAGCCTCACGCGAAAGACACGCCGCAATAGCCACCTTCTGCAACTCGCCGCCGCTAAGCTCGTTCACGTTCCTGTCCAGAAGCAGATTAACCCTCAGCGGCAGCATGATCTCGGTTCTGTACCAGCCTGAAGAGAACTTCTCTTTTGCCACGCTCATCAGAAGCTCCTGCACCGTGCCCTCATACTCCGCCGCAATATACTGCGGCTTGTAGCTGACCTTCAGTTCACCGAACTCCCGCTCGTCATCGGCTTTTTCGATTCCAGCCAAAATCTTCACGAAGGTGGTCTTACCGATTCCGTTCGGTCCTAGTATGCCT
>CAYGYI010000165.1:0-3490 GCA_964354055.1 uncultured Candidatus Bathyarchaeia archaeon
GTTCACGTAGTCAACGCATTGCAGAATGGCTTTGACGGCGTTATGGCTATTGTCTGTTCCACAGAGGACTGCAAGCTTCAAGAAGGCAGAGAAACTGCCGAACGAAATATGGCCGTGCTGAAAGATGCGTTAAAGAAAATGGAGCTATCTGAACGCTTCGAGCTTTTCACGGCTTCGCCACGATGCGTTGGTGACTTCAACAAGAAGCTGGACGAGTTTTCAAGAAAGATAGCTTCTTTGCCACCATCAAAGACAGTTGCAGTGGAGGCCAAGTAGAGTGTACAAAATCTTAGCCAAGAGAGAGTTGGCTCCGAAGATCAAGCTGTTCGACGTTCAAGCTCCGGAAATGGCTGAGAAAGCGCGACCTGGACAATTCATAATAGTTATCATCAACGAAAAAGGCGAACGAATACCGCTGACGATAGCTGGCTACGACACGAGCAAAGGTACGATACGATTCGCGTTTAATGAAGTTGGCAAAACTACGAAGCAGCTTGGATGCCTGAAGGAAGGCGACTGCATTGATAACATCACTGGACCGCTGGGTAATCCTTCGGAGATCAAAAACTTTGGGAGGGTCCTGTGCGTGGCTGGCGGCGTGATGATTGCGCCAATGCTTCTGCAAGTTCGAGCTTTGCGTGAAGCTGGAAACTCTGTCACTGCGGTTATCGGGGCAAGGATTAAGGATTTGCTGTTTTTCGAGGAGGAAATGGAAAGTCTGAGCGACAAACTCTACGTGGCGACTGATGATGGGTCGAAAGGATACAAAGGCATGAATTTCCTTAATGAAATTCTCGGGAAGGAAAAGTTTGACCGTTGCGTGGCATGGGGCCCTGTGGTGATGATGAAAAACGTGTCACAACTCACGAAGCCTCATGGTCTCAAGACGGTTGTGACTTTGATGCCGATAATGGTTGACGGAATGGGAATGTGCGGGGTCTGCCGCGTTACCGTGGATGGGAAGATGAAGTTTGGATGTGTTGACGGACCAGAGTTCGATGGCCACGGCGTGGATTTCGACGAGTTGGTGAATCGGCAGAGAATGTTTCTGCCTGAGGAGAGGTTTAGTTCTCTCATGTGGGAGACGAAAGGAGGCTGCTCCTGTGGCGGAAAGTAAACCTAAGCCCAGGATCAAGAAAGAAGCGGAACCGATGCCAAAGCAGAAGCCTGAAGTTCGGAGAAAGAACTTCGACGAGGTCGCTCTGGGCTACACCGAGGAGCAGGCTAAAGCAGAGGCAAACCGCTGTCTGCAATGCCCCAAACCTCAATGCGTGGCAGGATGCCCAGTCGAAGTGAGTATACCAGAGTTCGTCAAGCTTCTCAAAGAAGGAAAATATGAGGAAGCCGCGAGGAAGATCAAGGAAAAGAACAGCCTTCCAGCGGTCTGCGGACGCGTGTGCCCACAGGAAGAACAATGTCAGAAGTTCTGCATTATGGGCAAGGTTGGTGAGCCTGTAAGTATTGGCAGGTTGGAGCGGTTTCTGGCTGACTGGGAAAGAGAAAAAGGAACGATGAAACAGATTGAGAAGCCTTCGCCGACGGGCAAGAAGGTTGCCGTGATTGGCGCTGGCCCGGCTGGGTTAACGGTTGCGGCTGACCTTGCGAAGCTTGGACATGAGGTGGCGATTTTTGAGGCTTTGCACCTTCCTGGCGGCGTGCTGGTTTACGGCATTCCCGAGTTTCGTCTACCGAAAAAAATTGTGAGAGCAGAAGCTGATTACGTTCAAAGGCTGGGCGCCGAACTGAAGCTTGGGTACCTAGTGGGTAGGATATATACGATTCCAGAGCTGTTGAAAGAGAGAGGTTTTGACGCGGTATTCGTTGGCACGGGAGCAGGTTTGCCTGCTTTCATGAAATTGCCTGGCGAAAATCTGAGTGGAATCTATTCGGCAAACGAGTTTTTGATCAGAGTCAATTTGATGAAGGCTTACGCGTTTCCATTCTATGACACGCCTATTTCAATTGGCAAGCATGTTGTGGTTATTGGCGGCGGCAACGTGGCTATGGACAGCGCACGTTCGGCTTTGCGTTTAGGCGCTGAGGAAGTTTGCATTGTCTACCGTCGCTCGCGGGAAGAGATGCCTGCGAGACAGGAGGAGATTGAGAACGCGGAGGAGGAAGGAATATTGTGCAAGTTCCTGGCTAACCCAATCAGGTTCATTGGCGACGAGAAGGGCTGGGTGAAGGCTATGGAATGTGTTTGCATGGAACTGGGACCTCCAGACGAGTCCGGAAGACGAAGACCAGTTCCAGTTAAGGGCTCAGAGTTCACGATGGACGTGGACACAGTTATCTTAGCAGTTGGGAGAACGTCTAACCCGATCATTCAGAGCACGACTGAGGGTCTGGCGGTTACGAAGTGGGGCACGATTGTGGCTGACGAGAACGGAAAGACGAGCATTGAGGGCGTTTACGCAGGCGGCGACATCGTAACAGGTGAAGCCACGGTCATCAGCGCGATGGGCGCAGGGAAAAAGGCCGCAAGAGCCATACACGAATATCTCACGAAAAAGAAATGACAAGAAATCTCGGAAAAAACAGTCGATAAATGATGAGATTCCGCGAATTTTCAAACCTCACTTGGGCTCCGAGATTTAACGCGCGCTACTTGCGAGAGCGAGACAGGCCTTTTCAGGCTAGGTTTTTGGTGCCTCTAAACTCTCAATTGCGCAGATGGAAGGGGATGTGCGGGCGTGGTTCCGCTTGTATTTTGATGTCATGTGGTTGTTAGGCGGAGCGTATATATGCATGACATACGTCATGTAATTACATACGTCATATTGCCTGCAAAGATTAAGGAGACTCGATATGAGGAATCTTAAACGTTGGGGAATTGCTCTGGGTCTGACTGTTTTTCTTATTTCTGTTCCCTTTGTAGGGTCCAGCTCTGAGTCTAGCGTTCAGGAGACCAGCGTCCCTCAGTGGTTTACGGTGGAGGGTCTTGTTGAGAGAAGACTCAACTTGACCTATGCGGAGCTGGAAGAATTTCCGCAGGTTTCAGAGGTTGCCATGCTTCAATGTGTTGGTGGAGGGCAAGGAGGGCCGAAAGTAACATACAACTGGACAGGTGTTCCACTGTTTTATGTTCTAGAGATGGCAAAGGTAGTGCCAGGCACATACCGCGAGATCGTTTTCAACTCAACTGACGGCTTTTCAAGCAGCATCACATTGCAGACGGCAATGGAGCCGACGACTCTGCTGGGCCTGAAGGCTCGCGAGTGCACGCTCCATCGCCTGGAACTGCGCGTACAACCTCGCCTCTTTGAGGTCCAATAACTCCTGCATCTCGGCCGCCCGCTCGGTCAGCAGATCAACCCGGTCTTGCAGGGCGTTGTTCCGCCGCGTGATCGTCCCGTCCACACGGTTCGCCACCTCGTCCAGGGCCTTATCCAGGCGGGCGGCGAGCCCCTCCGCCACCAGCTCCCCGTCCTCGCCCTCCACCATCCGCGTGAACAGCTCCATCACCGCGTCCGGATCGTCCTCCAGGGCC
>CAYGYI010000166.1:0-3470 GCA_964354055.1 uncultured Candidatus Bathyarchaeia archaeon
GGGCTCTTTCTTCTATGCGTTTGCTGATTTCTAGGACTAGTTGGACGTTTACGTCTGCTTGGAGGAGGGCTCTTTGTATGTCGCGGACGAGCTCTTTTACGGTGGCCTCGTCGATGACTGAGGCTTTGAAAACCTTCTTCAACGCATCGTAGAGCGACGAACCTAAATGTTCAAGAGCCATAACTTTCTCCAGACTTAATTCTGAGCGTCCTTAAATATGTATTCCGATATGTGTGCGGATGCGATAGGCTTTTTTACCTTTCACGCGCAATTGAGAGTTATGAGGGTTAGACTTGAGTGACCAAGTCAACATAGTAGAAACTGGGGAAGTTCCGTCAGGCGCTATGATGATTTTCGGTTTCCCGGACGTGGGATTGGTGGGCGTTATTGCTGCAGAGCATTTGGTATCCGAGCTTGGCTTGAGCGAAGTAGCCTACATGGATTCAATGCTTCTTCCACCGCTTATTGTGCTGCACGAAGGCTTGCCACACTCGCCGATAAGAGTCTTCGGAAACGACAAGATTCTGTTGGCGGTTTCTGAGACAGCTATGCCTGCGGAGACCATCTATCCGGTGATGCATGCCTTGATTGACTGGGGAAAAAGGAAGAAGGTTAGGATGATGATCTCGCTCAGCGGTATACCAGTTGAAGAAAGGCAAGACCTGAAGGAATTGAAGGTTTTTGCTGCAGCTTCTTCTCCTGCGATGTTGAAGATGGCGCAGGACAAGGGCATTGAGGTGCTGGCAGAGGGCTACATGGTGGGTCCGCAGGCAGTCATGCTACAACACTGCGCGAAACTAGAGCTACCTGCCCTTACGCTGATGTCGCAGTGCTTCTTCAACTATCCAGATCCTGAGGCTGGTGCAGAAGTGCTGAAGGGATTGGCCAGCATCACAGGAATCAAGGTGGATGTCGCGAAACTTATCGAGAAAGGCGAAGAGATACGCTTGAAGGCAAGAGACGTAATGCAGCGAACGCAACAGGAAATGTCCAAGATGAAGAAGAACCAAGAACTGGACCTTCCAATGTACGTCTCGTAGGAGAAGATGAAATGGCGATCAAGAAGAAACATCTTACCAGAGATATTGTGGACAGCTACTTTGACGATTTGGAGAGGGAATATGAGCGTTGGCGAGAAACATTCTTTGAGAAGCCGAGCTGGAACTTAAAGGCGGGCACAATGGAACCGCTTAAGAACATGAAAGTGACGCCAACAGAAGTCGTAATGACTATGGATCTGCCTCTCACGGTGGAGAGCAGTTTGCAGGTTAAGCCGTTGGATGAAGAGACCTTGGAGATTTCGGCGAAGATGAAGCGAACTGTACATGTTAAGGAGTTTGGTGTGACTCATTATAAGGGCGAATTTCAACGGTTCCATTGCCATACGCGGGTTCCTGTGCCTGTGAATATGGACGACATGAAGATCAAGTTCAAGAAGGGACTGCTAGAAATACACATACCACGCAAACACAAACAATGAAACACATATGCATGCTTAGCCCTCCTATGTGTAAATGCAACCAACGTTTTACAACGGACGAGCACAAAGTTCCAGCAGTCGCACGGCACGCGCTGACTGTTTTCCGAGACGACATTTGAGTCAAACAAAACCATTTACCAGATAACAATCCCATGTTTCGAGTGCCCCTTTTTTGTATCGCCAGAACTGCCTTTCATTTCCTTTCAGTCATGCATGAAATCTTCGATGATTTCAATTCCAAGATTGTGATATTCTTCCATTGTCATTCAGAAACCGAATTCTGCGAAAATCTAGAGAGCATGCTGTTTGAGCCTCGGACATAGGTTTCGTCACGTTTCAGACGGCTCTTCATTCGTCATCGGCTCCAAGAACAATCCATATGTGACTCGTTGAAATAAACATTGACAACAAATCTTTTAACACAAACAGACTCTTAACAATTGAAGCAACCAAGCAAGGTGAAAAACAGGATGCCGGGAGAACGAGCAATCCATATTGCTATTTTCATTTTCATACTGATTGGATTGTGTTCGCTGAGCGCTTGGATCAGCTACGCCTACCTGAAGGAGCTAGTGCTACAGATAGCTGCGATAGCATTGAGCTGGGGAGTAACCCTTCTCGTCCTCTACGTTGGTTTCAAGGCGCTCAATTGGAACTGGTGGAGCTAGCCAGCATCAAACCCATCGCAAGCTCATCATGATACCTGCCGTCTTCGCCGAAATAGGAGCCCTTCAATACTCCTTCGGTTTTGAAACCAAAATTCTCATATAGACGGACTGCTGGCTTGTTGTCGGCTACGACATGAAGGCCTAACCTTTGAAGGCCCTCGGCCTTGGCCAGTTTTATTAGCTCAGCAAGCATCGCCGAACCCAAGCCTTGATTGTGGAAATTCTGATGGAGATAGATCAGCAAGTCGCCAACGCCTTTTCTACGAGGATTAGGGAACTTGAAGATCTGAGCGTGGCCTACTACTCGGTTCTCATGCAGCGCCACCAGAATGATCAGGTTCTGTAGGTTGCTCAGCCATCCGCTTTCTAGTCTCTCTCTTGTGTAGGGAGGCAACGCCCAGCGCAAGGCCTCGTCCGAAAGAGATTCGTAGAACTTGAATAGTTCTTCCTTGTCATCAAGTTGAAAACTCCTTAAGAACTGACTTACTGTCTTTCAACTTTACAGTAGTATGAATCATAGGGCAAGGCCTCTAAGATGCACTTGGGCACGGTAAGAAAGGCTTTCTGTCTCCGTCTTTCGGCCTACTTGGCTCTCATGATTTTGACTCTGCCGAGAATCTGCCAATACTCAATCTCAGCGCCGGCCACCATCTTAGCCTTCAACTCAGGGTCATCAGGATATGGCGCATCCAAGTACTGATACGTTTCCAGATCCATTATTTGAATGCCGTTAGGGTTGACTGCGAAAACCTGTCCCATCCTTTTGTCAATTATGGGCACTTCTGCGCCGAGGTCAACTGGTTTCACAAAGCTTCGCTTTGTGCCGTCGAATACACCAACTGCAGTTATTCTGAACTTCGCTGATCCATGCTTCCCTGGCTTCGATTTCTGAATGTCAACAATGTGGCACGGGTCGCCGTCGATAATCATGTAGCCGCCTACACGCAAGCTTCCAACATCAACTGGTTTACTCATATACTACACGCCCACTTCAGTCTACCCACAGCCATTTTAAACAACATCCATATATAGCTTTAGGCACCACTTTTCGGTACCTTTATCGCCCCTGGCTGGCGTTAGAGGCTCTTTCTGCGGGCGGCTGGGGGTTCGCTGGGCAAACGGCCTTGCTCGCATCGAAGGGAGCTTGGCGCGAGCCAAGCGGCGCCGAAACAACACTACATCCCATTCCTCGCCCGTTGGGGTGTATCAGTAGAGGGGGGGGCGAGAAAAAACGGGTGACCGGAGGCGCGGGATACGGCGAAGCTGAGGGTTCCCGCGGGGCTTTAGCCCTCATCCCGTTTTTTCGAGCAAGGAAGAGACTG
>CAYGYI010000167.1:0-3425 GCA_964354055.1 uncultured Candidatus Bathyarchaeia archaeon
TAAGAGATGCCTCCAGTAATCCTGCCAATTGGAAGTACAAAGGACCAAACGCGGAAAGCGAGCCAGAAACCAAGACTATGCGCAAGGTCTGGAACGACTATGTGCCTGAGCAATTCATAGATTGCCACAACTACGGCGATGGAATATGGTATGCAAGAAACTTAAACAGCAGTTATGCCGCCGCAGTATACAACAAATACAAGCTGAAGGCCAGTGAGAGAGGACAAAGCTACTACTCGCCTTTCTCAAAATGTCCTGGAAGTGGCTGCTTCGATTGTACGCCAGAAAACAAGTCCAGCCTACAGATAGACGGTTGGAGTGTCGAAGTTCACTCTCAGCTTTCTCCACCATATTCTCAGATCCAACCAGCATTTCAAAAAGCCTTACCACTCTTCATAACCCTCAGCCGCCAAGCCGCATTAAGCGTGCAACAGAAAAATTATCTATCTGACGACTTTGAAAGCGGGAACTTCAACGCATGGTCTGGAATATACAAGACAGGCACCGATGGCGCAACAATAACTACGACGCAGAAGTTCAAAGGAACCTACGGAGCAAGATTCACAGTAGGCAACGCGACAACCTCGATGAGGAACGCGCAACTCCGAAAGGCGTTCAGCCAAACAACTCTGATTTACGTTCGAACATATTTCTACATCGACTACGGTCTATCTGGGCTTCTTGATGGCAATGACCGGTTTGGCCTCATGGTAATCTCATCTTCAAGCTCTGACAAGGCTTCATTCCAGATTAGACGAGTCAACGGCCAAAATCGTTTTGCAATGAGTTACCTTTCTGGAAACAACGGATACTCCGTATCAACAACCTCAATTCTCCCAACCGAGAAAACATGGTTCTGCGTGGAACTAGGCATATTCGTCAACGGCACTAATGGCTGG
This sequence comes from uncultured Candidatus Bathyarchaeia archaeon, assembly GCA_964354055.1. Classification (GTDB taxonomy): domain Archaea; phylum Thermoproteota; class Bathyarchaeia; order Bathyarchaeales; family Bathycorpusculaceae; genus DATKKK01. The sequence continues at coordinate 900 of CAYGYI010000167.1, forward strand.
ACAAAGGCTTGGGTGAACGGAAATCCAATTTTGAGCGTCACCGACATAAACAACACAAAATCCGGTAGCATCATTCAAGTCTACTTTGGTTTGTACGCAATCAACGGCGGATCAGCTCATAGCATGTGGGGCGTGCAACTTTACGGTGACCAAGCGAAAATAGCCGATTCGTACATCGGAACTGACGCAGAATAGCACGCGCTCAATCCTAACTCGTGATCGACGCGATCGTCCTAGTCAAGGTCTCCATGGCTTGGCAGATCGAATATTCATAAAGAACGGCATAGGATCATCGGTGGAGAAATTGTCATAGTGCATATCCTTCTCATAGAATTTCAGAAAGTTTAGAAGCGTGCGCAACCTACTGGCACGAAGAGCTTTGATTTTCGGTCTGCCCCTCAGAACAGCGAGCAGGTTTTCAACATCTCCAAGAAACCAACGCCCTTTGACGCCTATCTTATAGCTAAACACTGATTCTAATTCCCCATTCATCGCGAGTTGGTAAAGAAGAAATGGAAAATCAATTCCGCTGTCAATGGCAACCTGCAATGACGCCCAGAACCGCCCGTTTATTTCCATCAACTTTGGCGTCGAATCTCTGGCATCAACTTTGAACTCGACTTCTGCGACACCGTGCCACTCCAAATTCCTGAGCAACGCAAAAGCATACCTTGCCATTTTCGGATCAAGTTGAACGGTCTCCCGCAGAACACTGTTACCGCCTGTTACTGGCGAGGTCCGATGAACCTTTATGCAACATGCAACTCTCGGCTCACAACTGTCAACTATGACTGCGACCGAGATATTTTTTCCTGGAACATACTCCTGAACCAAGGGGAACGGAAAATTCTCATGAACTGCCCTATAGGATGAGAGAAGCTCTGAAGCTGAATTAACATAGTTTCCCCTGCTGTATAAGGCCTTACCATGATTCCAAACCCAAGACCACCGCGGCTTTATGACAGCTGGGTATGCAACCTTTCCCGTGGCTTCTTTGAGCTGAGCCATATTTCTCACGAAGAATGTCTTAGGGATCGGAATCCCCTCTTCTTCAGCAGCCATCAAAGTCAATGACTTGTCATACGCTTTCTTCACTGACTCGTGGCTTGGCAGAGATCGCCCAACACAAGAGCCCAAAGCGTTTCTATGCTCAGATACTGCGACAAGAGAAGTGTCAGTTACGGGAAACAAGCAGCCAAATCCCTTTTTCCTAATCAATTTACGCATGGCTGCAATGAAACCGTTTGTGTCTTTGCTTGAAGAAGGACACAAAACCTTGCTCCTGCAATATCTAGAAAATGAAGACAATGCCGTTTGGCTTTCCACAGTTACTGCAGTCTCAATGTTCCTTTTCGCCAGCGACCTTAGAACCGACAGAGCAATACGATTTTCTCCATCAGTAATCAACACTCCGTCGTGCAATTCTAACCCTCCACTGACAAAATGCCTGAGGCCGTGAACTAATCTCCTTCAGAGCTCTTGAGTTCTGATACGATTTTTCTCAGTTTGCCCGATTTGTCAAGCGGGATCTCATCCACAAAATCCACTTCGATAGCCACCTCAGACTCGTTTAGTCCCAGCATCTTCCTCATATGTACCACTAGTTCAGCTCTCATCTCATTCTCGCTGATATCATCGCTCTTCTTTCTAATCAGAACCTGTAGCAAGTCAACCCTCTTCTGCACAATGCGATATTGAAAAATGTCCCGATAGTATTTGTAGAACTCCATCATCCAGCCAAAAACCAGTGCAGGAATCTTGCGACCAGTCGAAAGAGCCACAACGGAATCTTTACGCCCCTCAACAACTTTCATTAAAGGAAATACTCCGCCGCATGCACACTTTTCCTCCGTTGAAGGCACACCCATATCGCCGAGCGCATAACGTATGAACGGCATAGCATGATTAAACAAGCTCGTGCACACTAGTTCGCCTCTTTCTCCAGCCGCGACTTCGTTTCCCTCGTTATCGACAAACTGCACCACGATGGAGTCAGCATCCACATGATACTCAGACTTCTCAGGGCACTGCCAAGCAATCATCTGAAGTTCTTCACTAGCATACTGATCATAAAATGGCGCATCAAAAACTTTCTCAAGAAACTTGCGTGACGGCGCGTCAAATAGTTCGGCGCCACCCATAACGAACCTAGGTCTAATGACCTTGATGCCAGCGCTTTCCACCTCTTTTGCAGCCAAGAAGAGCGAATTTGAGTAACCGTCCAAAACGTCAGGGTCAAGACTCTCGATGGTTGATACCTGCTTAACCACATCGTCAAAAATAGATACAAACAAGGGCGAGTAAACACGTAGAAATTTCTGAAGCCTTCCTAAGTGACTGATATGCTGGGTTGGCTCGATCAGAACCCACCTGTCTCTGGGCTTCTGTCCACACACAATGTGGGGTCTCAGAAGTTTTGCCTTCCTAAACTCATCTTCTTTGCGAGTTAAGTAAGTGAGTAATGGCTTCCCCGAAGATCCGCATGTCGACCCCAACTTCAGCTTGTCTGGATCAAACTCGCTGGAA
>CAYGYI010000168.1:0-3394 GCA_964354055.1 uncultured Candidatus Bathyarchaeia archaeon
CGGCGTCGGAGTGTTGAGGATGGTCAAAGCAAGGGTTTCTTCTTCTGCGCCATTCTTTGGCGAGGAAAGCATCCGCGAAATACTGAGGGATATAGAGTCAACTTTGAAGGGGGGCATCTTGACTGATGGGACGCATGTTCACGAGTTTGAGAGGGAATTTGCGGAGTATGTGGGGGTCCAGCATGCGGTTGCCGTTAACTCTGGAACCTCTGCGCTTGAGATCGCACTTAGGCACTTCAGGTTGAGTGGTAAGGAGGTGGTTGTTCGGACGAATACGTTTGTGGCGACGCCTAATTCGGTGTTGTTTGCTGGTGGGAAGCCTGTTTTCGCGGATATTAGGGAAGACACGTTGTGTGTTGATGTTGATGATGTTAGGAGGCGGTTGTCGCCGCGGACGGCTGGCGTGATCGTGGTTCATATTGCTGGGTTGGTTTGTCCTCAGATTGATGAGCTTCGAATGCTTTGTGAGGATAATGGGCTTTTTCTTCTGGAGGATGCTGCTCACGCGCATGGCGCGGCGATTAACGGTAGAAAGGCTGGGGCGCTGGGAGATGCTGGGTGCTTTTCCTTCTTCCCGACTAAGGTGGTTACGACGGGTGAAGGGGGGATGGTTACGACTGATGATGCGGGGTTGGCTGATGATGCGCGATGCATGCGTTCTCACGGTTTGAACTCGGAGCGTGAGATGGTGATGTTGGGTCATAATTGGCGTATGAGTGAGGTTGCAGCCATAATCGGGAGGCATCAGCTGAAGAGGCTGGAGGAGTTTGTGCTTCGGCGCAATGATGTTGCGAGGCTGTATGAGGCTGAGCTGGCGAAGGTGAAGGGCTTGTCGTTGTTCAGGACTCCTGCCGGCATCAGGCATAGTTATTATAAGTATCCGGTGAGGCTGGATGATGATGTTGACAGGGCGAAGGTCGCTGAGGAGTTGAAGAGCGAGTTTGGGGTTGAGACTGGGACAGTTTATGATCCTCCGTGTCATCTTCATCGCTTCTATAGAGAGAGCTTTGGCGCGAGAGAGGGTGACTTGCCCGTGTCGGAGAATGTGCTGAAGAAGGTTTTGTGTCTGCCTATGCATGTTGGCATGAGCCGAGAGACCGTTGAATATGTTTCTGTTTCTCTAGAAAGCGTCATTGGCTAGGCTGCTGAACTGGCTGTTTGAAGTGTTTTTCTGCATGAACGTCTGTAGAAGTCGAACAGGGGTTCGTGACGTGTTGCCGCGTTTTCCAGTTCGAAGGTCAGAGCTGGATCGCTTCAAGCTTGGGAAGAAATGGTATTATCAGGTTGCGGGCTTGCAGAAGGGTGAGGCTTTGTTCTGTCTTGATGTGGCGTGTGGGGCTAAGCCGTTTCCCAAGGCTGACGTTTTGTGTGATCTGTGTTTGAAGCCTGTTCCAGACAGGAGGATGAAAGCGCTTGCTACCGGCGGGAAGCCTTTTGTTCTTTGCGATTGCGGTCATCTGCCCTTCAGGGACGGAGCCTTTAATTTTGTGACGAGCTATTACTTGTTGGAGCATGTTGATGATCCTGGGGCTCTGTTTTTGGAGTTGAAGCGCGTGTCTAGGCACGGGTTTGTGCAGTGTCCGTCGTGGTTTAGCGAGTTGGTGTATGGTGAGAAGGTGCATAAGTGGGCGGTTCTTGAGCGTGGTGGGCGGCTCTACGTTAAGCCTCTTCGCAGAAACGGTAGGCTCAGGCTAGGGTTTGTTTTTCACAGACTCTATCGGTCGTGCAGGTGGCAGATTCTTCACGCGGTTCTTGATGAGCTTTTTCATGTTTTCTCGGTTCAATATGCCTTCTAAACAGTGGTTGGTGCTTGTTTGCAGAAGTTTATTCGGTCTTCGAGGCCCTTCTTTCCGAAGGAAGATATCGACCTGATCTGCAGGGACATCGCGAAGGCTCTGGATGAGGGGAGACTCAGGAATGGGAGAAACTTGGCTGATTTTGAGCGGATGTTTGCCGAGTACATCGGCGTGAAGGAAGCGGCGGCCTTTGATTCTGATGGGAACGCGTTGGAGACCGCCCTCCAGCATTTTGGCGTTAAGGGCCGTGAGGTGGTCGTTTGTACTAACAGTTTTGTTTCTATTCCGAACAGTGTGGTGTATGCGGGGGCTAAGGTTGTTTTCGCTGACATAAGGGAGGAGACGCTTTCTATGGATCCCGTTAGTCTGGTGAAATGTGTTTCTGAGGATACGTGCGGCGTGGTCGTTACTCATATCGCTGGGTTTCCGAATCCTGATTTGATGGAGATCGTTGAGATCTGTAGGGATCGCGGTCTTTTTCTGGTTGAGGATGCGACGCATGCTGCGGGTGCAACCTTCGATGGTCGGAAGATAGGATCGTTTGGGGATTCTGCTGTTTTTGCTTTTACGCCGACGAAGGTTTTGACGACGGGTGAGGGCGGCATGCTTGTTTCGAATGATTCTGGGCTGTGTGAGGAGGCTAGGAGGTTCAGGTACTATGGGTCAGGACAGGGTAAGACCAGTTTTGTCAATTTGGGGCGTCACATGATGTTGCCTGAGGTCTCGGCCATTTTGGGGATTTATCAGTTGAGGAGGGTCGAAGAGTTTATTGCCCGGAGAAACGAGATTGCTAGGGTTTATGATGTGGAGTTGGGCGGATCAGGGTTGTTCAGGGCCGTGAAGTGCCCTCCGCAAGGTAGAAGCAGCTACTACAAGTATCCGCTGATTTTAGCTGATCACGTTGAGAGGGTACGATTTACCGGTTTGCTTGAGGAAGAGTTTGGAGTGGAGACTGGTAACGTCTTTTATCCTCCGTGTCATATGCAGCCTGTTTATCAAGAGCAGGGAAGCATCGTTTCTGGAGAGTTGCCTGTTTCTGAGCGGGTTCTTGCCCAGACGATTACCTTGCCAATGCATGTGGCAATGACGGATCAAGACGTGAGTCACGTGGTTGAGAGCTGCAAGTCAGCCTTGACCAGCTTATCATAAAGAATAGTCTGTGAGTGAGGGAGCTATTTGGTTGAGCGGTTTTCAAGAGTTTTGGTTACTGGTGGATAAGGTTTTATTGATTCTCATTTGGTTGATGAGCATGGGCTTCTTTGCTTGGCTGGGTAGGGGTTTAAAGGGTGGAAAGTTTAAATCTTTTGATAGGTACGTGTTTTGGTAGGTGTCTTTGGTGAATGTGAAAGTTAAGGTTTCGAGGGAAGGTGTTCTCATTCCCGAAGAGCTTTTCAGGGAGATGATGAGCGCTTATGTTAAGATGGAGCAGGTTCTGGCCACTTTGGAGACGCTTGCGGACGAAGAGGCGTTGAAGGCTATTGAGGAGAGCAGAGAAGAGGTGGCTAGGGGCGAGTATGTGGAATGCTCTGTAGATGATTTGGAGAGAGTTTTGAAGTAGGATGCCCTATGAAGCTAGGTTTTCAAGGGTTTTCATCAAG
>CAYGYI010000169.1:0-3296 GCA_964354055.1 uncultured Candidatus Bathyarchaeia archaeon
AGCGTCGAGCCTTGTCGTAGCAGGTCTGCCATCCTTCTGATGTGGTTGTCTTCGGGTTGTTCTCGCGACAAGTTTTAAAGCCTCCTAGTAAATAGGTATAAAGCCTATATAACTTGGCTATTGACAAAACTGTTCGGGGTGGCTGGTTTGGTTAGGAAAAAGAAAATGGAAGAGTACGAAGAGCGCATCAAGCAGGCGCTTGCCATGCTTGGCTTGGTTTCCGAGGACAACACGACGCCTAGAAACATCAGACGCGCCGCCAAAGACTCAATGGACGTGCTACAGAGTCCAGAGTTCACGCCCGCCGTCAGAGCGTCAAACGCCGTATCATTAATGGATGAGATCCTGCAAGACCCGAACATGCCGCCCTACACACGCGTGAAACTGTGGAACGTCATGAGCCTCCTAGAAGCCATAAAAGACTAACTTTGTTGCCAGAAAAGAGGCCGAAAAGAATGAAGATTTTTCCATATCAAACTGTTGAAGCGAAAGATGCTGGCGAAGGCACGTCAAAACTGACGATCAGATGGCTTATCACGAAGGAAACTGGGGCACCAAACTTCGCCATGAGACTCTTTGAAATGGAACCAAGCGGCCACAGCCCACTTCATAACCATCCTTGGGAACATGAAATATTTATTCTGGAGGGCGAAGGCGTTGCATTCGATGGAACCAACGAAAGAAAAGTCAAGGCTGGCGACGCTATATTCATTCCTCCAAACGAGAAGCATCAACTGAGAAACCACAGCAAGAAACTGCTCAGGTTTCTCTGCCTAATACCTCATACTAACAGGTAGCTCTCGTCAAACATGAATCTGCCTTGAATATTGTCCTGCTCGTTAGAAATATATGCCAGTGGCAACATGTAGTTCTGGGTTCCAGGAGACGAGGCCCTTGAAATATGACGTAATCATTGTCGGAGCAGGTCCGGCAGGAATATTTTCTGCGCTTGAACTCACCGAGAAGAACAATCTGAAGGTTCTCATGCTTGATCGAGGACAGGACATTAATCAGCGCAAATGCCCGTCAAGCCGGGGCTTCGAGTGCGTTCATTGCGACCCGTGCCAGGTTCTGTCAGGCTGGGGAGGCGCCGGCGCCTTCAGCGATGGCAAACTTACCCTGTCCACAGAGGTCGGCGGATGGCTCAATGAGTACATGTCAACAAGAGAACTCGCTGAACTCGTAGATTACGTAGACAAGGTTTACATTAAATATGGAGCGCCCGAACATGTCTATGGTGGCGAAGACGGATCAATCGGGGAGATTGAACGCAAAGCTTCGCTGGCTGGACTGAAATTCATTCGCCAGAGAATTCGCCACATGGGCACCGAGAGATGCGCCGAAACCCTTAGGAAAATGCGGCAGAACTTGGACAGCAAAGTTGACTTCAGGCCACGAAGCGATGTCAAAGGGCTCATGGTGAAAAACGGTGTAGTTGAAGGCGTTGAAACCGTCAATGGTGAAAGGTTTCTGGGGAAATATGTTATTGCTGCTCCTGGAAGAAGCGGAGCAGAGTGGCTTCAGTCAGAAGCACAGGCCTTGGGCTTGAAGACGCTTAACAACCCCGTAGACATAGGCGTACGAGTCGAGGTTCTAGCTCCAGTCATGGAAGAACTAACCAAAATCCTCTACGAGCCCAAGCTCATCTACTATTCAAAGTCGTTCGACGATCAAGTGCGCACATTCTGCGTGGCGCCCTACGGCGAAGTAATCACCGAATCCTACGACGGCGTGTTAACCGTCAACGGGCAAAGCTATGCGGAGAGGAAGACCGAGAACACGAACTTCGCCATCCTTGTAAGCACATCTTTTACTGAGCCTTTCAAAGAGCCGATCGCCTACGGAAAGTATGTGGCTAGACTTTCGAATCTGCTTAGCGGAGGCGTGATCATACAGCGTTTAGGCGACTTGGAGTCTGGACATAGGTCGACACATGAACGGATTGACCGGAGCGTGGTGGTTCCAACATTGAAGAACGCAACACCAGGCGACTTGAGGTTTGTCCTGCCATACCGTTATCTGTCTGACATACGCGAGATGCTTCAGGCGCTGGATCAGATTTCGCCAGGCATTCATTCAAGAGACACTTTACTGTACGGCGTTGAGGTGAAATTCTACTCTTCGCGACTACAGTTGACTAATAGCTTGGAAACGAAGATCCATAACCTGTTCACGACTGGTGATGGTGCCGGCGTGACGAGAAGTTTGGTTCAGGCTTCAGCATCAGGCGTCATAGTTGCGCGGGAAATTCTCAAAAGGGAAAAGCAGAAGGCTTAGCGTCAATGACCATAGTTGACGAGATCAACTGCCCTCACTGCGGCGCACCAGTACCTTTCAAGCCTGGCGAAATACTGGCCACCTGCAAGTATTGCGGCTACACCGTCGTCATAGAGACTGGTCAGACTTTCACTTTTGAGCACTCCGTGCTTCAGAACAAGTTCGACCCCTCGCAGATTGAGGAACCTATTCGAGATTGGATGCGCGAAGGCTTCCTCAAACCATCAGACCTTGCTAAACGAGCGAAAATCACTGAAAAAAACCTGATCTACCTGCCTTTCTGGGTTGTTTCGGCTGACGTGTCAAGTGCTTACAAGGGAATCTTTGAACGCATTACACCTGCTGTAACCAAGGAAGGCAAGATTGAGAAGACCTATGACTGGCTGGTGTTGGCGCGGAAGGCCACGATCTTTCCAACGAGGGAGTACGACGTGCCCTTGGAGGGCAAAGTTCCGTATGACTTCAGAAAGATCGAAGCTTTTGCAAAGGTATTAAACGGCGAGGTCGACAAATCGGAGGCCGTGGAGCTTGCAAAGCAGCAAATCGAGGAGAACCACCGCTACCTGCTACAGCAAGACATAGACAAGATAATAGAACTGAAGACCGAAATGGACGTGAAACAAGTCGTCTACCTCCATGCACCCATATGGTTCGTGAAATACGAGTACAAGGGCAAAGACTATCAGCTACTGATCGACGGCGCCACGGGCAACGAGATAAAAGGCGACATTCCACCCGCAGGATTCGGCCTGTTCTAAACAAACTTTAAAAGAAACCCTCCTTTTATCACAATTGAAAATAAGTGTGGAGGAATGGCTTTTGACTGAGAAAAAAGACTATTATGAAACCGCGAAGAAGCAGATGCGCCTTTCCGAAAGGATTGCCGCGGAGCTTCCAGGATTCCGAGGATACAAAGAAAAAGAGTTGCGCAGAGAATCCGACAAACTCATCAGAAACCACCTATACCGCAAGTTAACAGAGGCCCGAACTAATGTCAAAGATGTTTTTCAGAAGCTGGC
>CAYGYI010000170.1:0-3227 GCA_964354055.1 uncultured Candidatus Bathyarchaeia archaeon
CCAGCAATCGACTCATATTATCCGCTAGGCAACGCCTCAATCGCAGAGGGACAAAGCCAAGAGTTCAACATAACAAAATCCGACATCGACATGGATCTGCTGACCGTCGAATGGTATCTAAACGGAACCAAAGTGCACGAAGCGTTTGATTCCTACGTTTTCGATGCGAACTTTACGTCTTCGGGAGCCTACAACGTGACTGTGAAAGTAGCCGACGACACGGACCACGTGGCGCACACATGGTTGCTGACGGTCAGTAACGTGGAACGCGAACTGGCCATCACATCGATCACTTCACCCAAAACACTGCTCATACTCGGCTCCACAACCACCATCAACGTGACAGTTGAAAACCGCGGAGCCTACAACGAAACGTTTGATCTTGTGCTCTACTCTAACGCCACGGTGATCGGCACAAAACCGGTTTCGCTCATGGCTGGCAACTCCACACTAGTCATCTTCACTTGGAACACTACGAGCTACGGTTACGGCAGACACGTCATAAGCGCATATGTGACGCCTGTGCCGGGCGAAACGAACACTACCGACAACACACTGAAATTAGGCACGATCAGAGTAACCATTATAGGCGACGTAGACGGAGACTTCGACGTGGACATACTCGATGTCGTAACGATAACTATCATATACAGCTCTAGACGCGGAGACCCCATGTACAAGCCTGTAGCCGACCTAAACAACGACGGAGTCATAAACATACTCGATGTCGTAACCTGCACCGTCAGCTACGGACTAAAAGTTGCCTAACCGCGACCACGTCGTGAAACTTTGAACCGAATGAAACTTACAAGCAGCATCCGACTCAGAGAGCAATCAACTTATAAATCGTAAACACACAAAAGGCTAGTCTAGCCGAGGTATATCAATGCCAAAGCCCGACGAAGTCGTGCTCGCACTACTCAAAGAGCTAAACAAACCCTTGACACTGGCCGAGATTGTCGAAAAGACAGGGCTGACCGAAAAAAAAGTTTTCAAGGCGCTGCGTAAGCTGTTTGAGGCTGAACTCATAGACACGGCAAACCGTCAGTACATGGTCCGCAAAGGCTAGTTTGCCATTTTCCTGCCAGCAGGCCTCAGTGGCCGGTTCAGCGACGCTGACCAACATTTTGCGTTTTCTTGGTCTTACGGGTGGCTTTGACTAGTTCGAGTTTCTCGCGGTGGTTCAGCCTCTTGATTTTTTTCTCTCGTTTCATTGCTTCGCTTATAGTGCTGAACTCTTCTACATACACGAGCTTCTTGGGCTTGTGCATCCTTGTGTATCTAGCTCCTCTACCGCTCTTGTGAAGTCTGAGGCGTGCGTCCAAATTCCTGGTGTATCCCGTGTAGAAGCTGCCATCATCGCACAGAAGGACATAGACGCAGTAGAGCACTAGCAGCAGACTCTCCATAGACAGACGGCTATTGCCGTTTGGAGGTAAATATGCTTAACCATCGAAAGGGTACTGTTAACTAATTTGTCACGAGTTTTTTCAGAGATTCTGACTTTTCTAAGGGTTTTGATGGTTCTAATTCGGGTGTAAAAAGCTGGAAGAGCAGGAAAAGTCAGGATGCAACAGGCAAATCCCAACGATGGGAATTGAAGAGGACTTCAAAGATGAGATACAAAAGGAATTCAACGTGATCATTTTCGAACTTACTGCCGCATTTGAGTCCATGACACATAAATTAACAGCATTTACCGACGAAATCCTTATCTGCCATCGTATTTTCCTATGGGAATACTTCTTAAAAGCAATATCCATTCATGGATAGATGCAGGAACCACATCATGTGCGGTTTTCGGTCAAGACTTCAGCGTATCCGCTCGCCATCACAGGAAACCCTAGCTTTGGCCTTGAAAGCCGCAGTGTTAGCCGTCACCACGCTGGTGGTTTTTTACCAAGATCTCGTTATGATCTTTGACGACGCGCTACAGAACGAGGCTACAAGTTACTTGCTGATCGTGCCGTTCCTGCTCGCCTATATGATTTACCGAAAAAGGAAAATGGTCAAGGCCTCAGTTACGTCTGTCTCTCCAAAGCTGTGGAAACTGCCCATCAACGAAGTCGTCGGTGCGCTTCTCCTTCTAACCTCGTTCCTGCTCTACTGGTACGGCTCTTACACGTTTACGCCTCTGGAGTATCACGTGCTAGCGCTGCCATTTTTCGTCTCCGCGTGCATACTCGTGCTTTTCAACGTGCAGACACTCAGGCAGCTTCTGTTTCCCGTGCTGTTCCTGTTCTTGCTAGTGCCTCCGCCTGCAGAGATTCTGTACAACGTCGGTTCGCTGCTGTCCACGGTCAGCTCCGAACTCGCCTACAATCTGCTACAACTCTTCAGCTTCCCCGTAAGCCTCAGCTTCGAATCTGGAACACCCACGATATTCATGACCTCTCAGGCCGGAGATGTCATCCAACTAGCCGTTGACGTGGCATGCTCAGGCATATACTCCCAAATAGGCTTCCTAATATTCGCCCTATTCACAGCCTACATCATCCGAGACAAACCCTGGAAAAAAGCAGTCGTCTTCCTCCTCGGCTTCCCACTCATCTACGCACTCAACGTACTGAGAATAACCATAATCGGCGTGTTAGGCTACTTCTACGGAGAAGCCATCATCCTAGACTTGTTCCACCTCCTCGGAGGCTGGATACTCATCTTCATCGGCACCATGATCCTGCTCGTAGTTTCAGAGAAAGTCTTTCGAACCCACATCATGGCAAACCCTGCCGAAAAATGTCCCGAATGCAGCACGGCTGGAAAAGACGAAAGCAGCTTCTGCTTCAACTGCGGCAAAATCCAGAATATTCCACTATCTGGAATGAGCAAGAGAGACATCGCAAAAATCGCCAGCCTCATCCTCACCGTGGCCCTAATAATATCCATACAAACACCAGTCTTCGCACTGACACAAGGACCACCTGAAGTCATACTGCAAACCGCGCAAGGAGGAAACGTGACAACCCACATACTGCCCCAATTCCCAGACTACTCCCTCATATTCCTGTACCGTGACACAGATTTCGAGAAACTGGCAAAGCAGGACGCGTCACTAGTCTACGCTTACATCCCGAACAATGAAACCAGAGAAATGGTCTGGGTGACCCTTGAAATCGCCGCCACAAAAACGTCGCTGCACCGCTGGGAAACCTGTCTAGTCACCTACCCCGTGAGCCACGGACGACAGGCGAAAGTCACCCAAATCCAACTCAAAGACACCACACTAC
>CAYGYI010000171.1:0-3211 GCA_964354055.1 uncultured Candidatus Bathyarchaeia archaeon
ATGATCGCCGCCTTCGCAAGGCGGAAGCCGCGGGTTCAAATCCCGCCCAGTCCACCACACACGGACCTTTTCATAGTGCTGCAGCAGACTCCGGCCAAAGATTTTGCAAACATAGCAGTTGGCGGGCCCGAAGGGATTTGAACCCTTGGTTTCCGGCTCCGAAGGCCAGCGCCTTAATCCGTGCTAGGCTACGGGCCCACACGAAACAACCATAATAACGCAAACCATTAAAAGCGTTCCGAAGCTTTCAACAAGTCCTCACACGTCGCCATTGGCAGACACCCGGCTACACATTAGACTCAGTCGCCAACTTCAACAGCGCAACCACAAGCCAGTCCTCAAACGCCACCGAAAACCCTTAAAAATGGTCCCGCCGTCTATACAAGTGCCAGCGTCTGTTGGGCCGGTAGCTCAGCTTGGCTTGAGCGTTCGGCTGATAACCGAAAGGTCGCAGGTTCAAATCCTGCTCGGCCCACCACTTTTGCTTCTTGAACTAGAAAGAAGCCTAGCTAAAGTAAACAGACGAACAAAAACTTATGTGGGTCTAGAAGGTTTTGCGTTTGACGACGCGGAAAGCCCCGAAAGCCGCAAGGCATCCTGCCAAGCCCACTATGGCGCCCATCGGATATTCTGGAATCACCAGGAAGCCGCCTGTGATCTGCACGTCGCCGCTGTCCAAGGCGTCTATGCCGCTGTCGTATTTGCCGTTGCCATTTACGTCAACCACGATGTCGTATTTGCCAGGCATCAAAGGCGCACTCCACACAGCTGCAGGGCCAACTATTCCCGCACCGTTCGAAGTGACCGTGGATGTAGTTCCAGCCACGCGAGCAGGTATAGACATGCCTTCCACCCACGTAGCGACATCCTCAACCACGTAGATGGCGTAGCTAGCAGACGAGCCATAATTCTCGCCCGTCACATAAACCGTCTCGCTCGGGTTGAACGTATCAACTTCAGCTCCAGTCGAGTCGCAACTCTCAATCGTCGGATGAGGCACAGTGACCTTTGGCAACGGAAGAGTGATCGACTTGGCCACGCCCTCCCAATCCAAATAATCCACAACGGCCGCAACGTTTGTCGGAATCTCGCCGCACGAAATCATCTTTATCCTGTAAGTCATTCTCTTGCTCTCATTGTATTTGATGTCGCCAAGATTCCACTTCAACGTAATCGACCCGTCGAGGTTCGTTACTTGACTTGATGGAGGAACGTTGAATGAACCAGCAACAAGCTCAACCTGCGAGCTCACCGTGTCAGTCACAACCACATTGTGACCAGCAGTCTCTTTAAGCTCTCCTTGAACCACCTCAGTGACTGTGTCGTTTATGGCTTTCACGAAGTCAGTGGCCTTCGCATGGGAGAAATTGTAGTACAGGCCATCAGTCAAACTTGCCACCTTCTTCAACTGCGTCGTCACCAAACCTGCACCACTGTCTATAGTGATGTACTTGATCTTCTTAGAAGCAGCTGTGTTAACTTCGCTCCACAGTTGAGGCCCATCAAAATTTTCTACAGCGTCGCTGTAGACCAGCGACAGAGGACCAGGGACTTTCCTGCCCTTGTCACACGACTCGTCAGTCACTAGAATGGCAATCTTGTAGGCATCACCTCTCCATGTTGCCCAGTTGTTGCCCAGCCAAATCGCGTCTCCCCACGGCTCCCATTGGCCCCATGCAATCAAACTGTTGATAAGAGGTATGAGGCTTGCAGTGTCTTTCGTCAATTGCCTTGTGGCCGCTGCGTTCGGCGAACCATCCGTATTAATCGGACATTCGCCAATAGTCTTGCTGTTTCCAAATACGATGAAGCCTACCGTCAAGTTCAAGCCCTTAGCAGACAAGCCCGAGATCAGATCAGAGAATTTCGTCTGCATTGTCCTGATCTCTTGGAAGTAGCTTTCAGAAGAATCCATCATAATCAATATGTCCACGGGGTGCTTTATGGTCTTCATCGTCTGAACAGGAACACCGGAACCGTTAACGTCAATCGTAATCGTCACAGAGTCACCTAACCTCGCCGTGGCCTTGTCTGCTCTCTTGTCGCCACCAAGCACAGGATGATCCACCCCGAAACCCATTCTAGGAACAAATGCTAAAAGGCACAGAGCCGCAAGTGAAACCACAACAAATGAACCTATCTTCTTTGAAGTGAACATGATGGTCACTGCCCTCTCCTCCCTAAAAGTGGGCAACCCACAGCATTTAAACCTATTGAATTATTCTTATAGAAGATATTTCACCAAGCAACATCCTAACAAATTCCTTGAGGGCGTGGTTTTGTCATCGCTGAGACAACCGCTTAAAAAATCTTATAAGCTGTGCACAACGGTAAAGGCTATTCAGGTGTCATCTTGACAAAAGATGATGAAATGTTAGAGGAATTGAAACAGATAAGGCAGCTTCTGGAACCGAAACCTGCACCGTCAGCACCTCCGCCTCCGAAAGGATTGTGGAAAGAGTTCATGGATTTCATATCCAAGTACAAGGTCATGGGCTTGGCTGTGGCTTTCATTATGGGTGTCTACTTGGGTGCACTGGTGCAAGCGCTTGTCAAAGACTTCATAATGCCGATAATAGGCATGGCATTGTCGGGTGCAGGAATCGGAAATCTATCAACGCTCAAGTTTGGAATCCCCTCCACGACTTTTGATGCCGCCGGAAACCCGCCTACCGGGTATACTGGACAAGTATTTGGTGTAGGAGACTTCTTGGTAGCATTGATAACCTTCATAATCGTGGTCTTCGTAATCTTCCTGCTTGTGAAGATCACCAAGAAATGGGGAATAGAGTAAAGCCGCTGAAGCTGCGAATCTTCAATTAAATACCCCTTTTTTCAAGTTTTCTCAGATTTGCGCTTGAAATGTAGCGCGTGTGTGGGAAGTCAGTTTGCACGTTGTGGCGGTTGTCTGTGGCCTTTGTACTGGTTGTCCATGCGTGAGAAGGCTTTCTTGATGGCTGCGTACACGATTATGCAGGTGGCCAGTATGACTCCGGCTATGACTGAAGAAGCTGCTACGAATACCAGCTGCTTCTTAATGGCTTCGTCTGTAGTCTGCAGCGTTAGGATTGCGAAGTAGAATGACAGGAATATACAGATGCCGAGCAGGATTATGGCGGCGGATTCCAGTTTCAATGCGGGTGGTCACCTATCATGGTTGACTGATAGACGAAATAAGGTGACTCAAGCGGGAAAGATTTTATGAATTGTG
>CAYGYI010000172.1:0-3180 GCA_964354055.1 uncultured Candidatus Bathyarchaeia archaeon
AGCTAGCGCAGTAGTCGCGGGTCAGACTTTTCAGCGTTTCAGGTCTAAGACTGATGGCTCCGGGAAACACCATGTGATGGTCGGAGCATCCCACGTTTATGGAAGGCGCCTGAAGAGCTTTGCCCAGTTTCACAGCCACCTTATTGGCCAAAGCATCACCAATCAAATAATCCGTACAGGTGGGCAGATGAGGCCCATGCTGTTCATTTGAGCCCACAGCGAATACAACCGTGCTAAAACCTCTGTCCAGGGCTTTCTGGATATCAACCCGCGTCATCTCGGACATGCGAACCTTAACCATTTGTGTTTCCTCTTCTAATTCCAACGCGCGCGTGCCACCTCACAGCTTGTCATAAGCAAGCAAAAAAGTTTTCCTACGCAGTTAAGTAGCGCGCGCTACGAGAAACCGAAATTCGGAAGACATCTTTGCTCTTCCGTTATGTTCTGAATACAAGAAATGGAGTTCTTGGAGCCCATGTCTGTCTTTCATTCCGCAAGTATTGAGCAAACAGAAGAGCCTCATCACCAATCAAGGTCTCGATTTCTTGCCTCTCTCCCCTTCTAATTCGCGGAATCCGCACTTTCCTCTCGAAATAACGGTTCAGTCCATTGATTAGCTCGTTTGTCTTCTCGTCATTCAGGTATTGTCTCATTCCTTTTCTGTTCGCAGAACAGTCCTCAGATTTGAGAACAAAATCACTAGCCCTAACATCCTTACAGAATTGTATCGCAAAATCGTCCACGAGATGACGATACAGTTCTTGGAAATCGCAAACCAAGGAAGGCTGACCGACCTGTAAGGCGTGTAGGAACCCCAAGAAAGGTTCGAGCTTCCTTCAACAGAGCTATGCACGCTTCCCCCGCGAGAATTTTGTAGGACAGATTGAGGATGCTGTCGACTCCGTCACAGGCTTTGGAATTCAATGCTTCACTGGTTTGAGGCAGATGACATTTTTGGTTGGAAGGCAAATAGACAAAGCTCTAGTACAATCTCTATAACATTGGTTTGCCAGCAAAAGTTTTATGATGTGGTTGTTCACCTCTCTTCAAGCAGCAGTGGAGACTGATAACACTTGGATGTTGTTGTTTGTGTTAAGCATGTTCCAGAAACAGCTGAGGCTGAGCTGAAGATAGACGCTTCAGGCAAGAACGTGGAGAAAACCGGTCTAGTCTATGATATCAATGAGTGGGACGACTACGCGCTTGAAGAGGCAGTGCGCATCAAGGAAAAGCAAGGCGGAACCGTTACGGCTGTTACTATTGGTGGCGATGATTCTGATAGTACTTTGCGTAAGTGTTTGGCTCGTGGCGCTGACAAGGCTATCCGTCTGACTGATCCCAAGTTCGAGGGTTCAGACGGCTTTGCGGTTGCCAAAATTCTGCACAGCGTCCTCAAGACCCTGCACTACGACCTAGTCCTAGTCGGCATGCAGGCAGGCGACGACGGCAACGCAGCAGTAGGCCCAATTCTCGCACAGATGCTCGGAGTTCCACACGCCACGATGGTCAAGAAGCTGGAACTGGGTGCTGGCGTGGCAAAGGTGAATCGCGAACTCGAAGGCGGCCTTGAAGAGCAGTTGGAGGTTAAGCTTCCTGCGCTGTTCTCAATTCAGACAGGCATTAACGAGCCGCGTTACGTGTCGATTATGGGTATTCGAAAGGCTATGCAGAAGGAGATCAAGGTCATGACTCTGGCAGATACAGGTTTAACCGAGACTGATGTTGGCGTGGCGGGTTCATGGCTGACGATTGACAGGCTTTATGTGCCTCCTGTGGAGAAACAGGCCGAATTCCTCAAAGGCACGCCCGACGAGATGGCCACGAAAGTGGCTGAAATCCTCAAAGCAAAGGGGCTGATCTAAAATGGCAAAAATCTTCGTCTTAGCCGAGCATAGACAAGGTCAAATCCGCGACATAACTTTCGAAATGCTCACCAAAGCACGCGAACTAGGCGAAACCACCGCCCTAATATTGGCCAAAAACGCCAAAGAACTCGCCAAATCACTCACTGAATATGCACAAACCGTAATCGCAGTTGAGGACGCGAGGCTGGAGAACTTTAACAGCGAAGCCTACAAGCAAATACTCGTAAAGCTGATCGCCGAACACAAGCCCACGCTAGTGCTCATGGGCCATACAAGCTACGGCGTTGACCTTGCGCCACGCTTGGCTACCGTGCTGAATCTTCCGTTAGCCACGGACCTGATTGATTTGGCCTTCGAAGGCGACTCCTTCAAAGTAACCCGCCAAGTATACGGCGGCAAAGTCAACGCCAAAGCCACTGCACGCAAAGCCGAAACCTACCTAGCCACCATACGCCAAGCCACCTTCCAACCCAAAAAACCCGAACCACCCGCAAACGGAACCATAACCGAAACACCCTCACCGCTCACCCAAGACATAGCCGAAAAACGCTTCCTACAATACATGCTGCCGCCACCCGGAGGCGTGGATATAACAGCAGCCGAAAAGCTCGTAGGCATAGGACGAGGCATCAAAGACGTGGCCAACATACCACAGGTTGAAGAACTCGCCAAATCCATTGGCGCAGTGCTCTCATGCTCTCGTCCCATCGTGGACAAAGGCTGGTTGCCCACAGATAGGCAAGTAGGCACATCAGGCAAAACCGTCAAGCCGAAGCTGTATCTGGCGTTGGGTATCAGCGGAGCCTTCCAGCACATACTCGGCATGAAAAGCTCTGACCTCATCATCGCCGTCAACAAAGACCCCAAAGCACCCATATTCAACTTCGCCAACTACGGAATCGTCGAAGACCTGTTCAAGATAGTTACGCCTTTGAAAAACAAGATTAATGAGGTACGAGCACAGAAAACATAACTCTACACAAGAGGAGAAGGCAAGACATGGATTTCAAACTAACCCCTGAACAACTGGAAATCAAGAAAGCCGTCAAAGAATTTGCTGAAAAAGAGTTCACACCAGAGCTTGCGATCGAGTACGATCAGAAAGAAGAGTTCCCGATGAGCCTCTACAAGAAGGCCGCGCAACTAGGCTTTACAAGCATGCGCATCCCCGAACAGTACGACGGACAAGGCCTTGGAGTGCTTGAAGACTGTTTAGTCGTTGAGGAGATGTGCCGAGTCGAACCAGGCATAGGCGTCGCCATATCATTAGGCAACCTCATGATCCCAGACGTGCTTCTTAAGCACGGAAACGACG
>CAYGYI010000173.1:0-3134 GCA_964354055.1 uncultured Candidatus Bathyarchaeia archaeon
GTCAAAAACATATTGGATAATCGTCTCCGTGGTTGTGCCTGGGCCGAAGATCTCTTTGATTCCCAGTTTCTTCATGTCTGGAACGTCCTCTTCTGGGATGATGCCTCCAGCGAACACCATCACGTCGCTTAGGTCCTTCTCCTTCAGCAGCCGCATGATCCGTGGGAACAGCGTTTTGTGGGCACCTGAAAGGATGCTCAAACCGATCACGTCGACATCCTCCTGCAAAGCCGTTTCGGCAATCTGCTCAGGCGTCTGCCTTAACCCTGTGTAGATGACCTCCATCCCAGCATCCCGCAAGGCACGGGCCACGACTTTCGCTCCTCGATCGTGGCTGTCCAAACCCGGTTTAGCTATGAGCACTCTAATTTTTCTTTCATTCGGCATCTTCTTTCGCCTCACTATATGACGATTAGCTCCTTGTATTCGCCGTAAACCTGCCGCAACACTTCGCTGATTTCGCCCAGCGTGGCGTAGGCCTTCACGGCGTCCATTATGACAGGCATCAAGTTCCCGTCCTTGTCAGCCGCGTCGTGCAGGCTGTCAAGCACTCCTTTGACCTTTCTGTTATCACGTTCGCTTTTTAGCTTTTGCAGCCCAGCCAACTGATCCCGCTCAACATTCGGGTCAATGCGCAGAAGCTCAATAGGGCACTCAGTCTCTTCAGTCTTGAAGTCGTTGACGCCCACGATGGTGCGCTTCTTCTCTTCGATCTCGCGCTGGTACTTGTAGGCGCTGTCTGCGATTTCCTTCTGGAAGAAGCCCTTCTCGATGGCAGCTATTGCTCCACCCATATCATCCACTTTCTGAATGTACTCAACAGCCTTCTGCTCCATCTCATTCGTCAATTCCTCAAGGAAAAACGATCCGCCCGTAGCATCCACCGTACTCGTCACACCGCTTTCGTGAGCAATGACCTGCTGCGTCCGCAAAGCCACGCGCACAGCGTTCTCACCCGGGAGACACAGAGCCTCATCATACGAGTTCGTGTGTAACGACTGCGTACCGCCCAACACAGCAGCAAGCGCCTGAATCGTAGTACGCACAATGTTAATGTGTGGCTGCTGCGCCGTCAACGTGCATCCCGAAGTCTGAACATGCATGCGCATCCACATCGACCGCGGATTCTTCGCGTGGAAACGTTCCTTCATAATGCGCGCCCACAGTCTGCGTGCCGCGCGGAACTTGGCGATCTCCTCGAAAAAGTCGTTGTGGCTTGCAAAGAAGAACGAAAGGCGATGTGCAAAATCATCAACCTTCAAGCCTCTTTCGAGCGTGGATTCAACGTAGCTTATGCCGTCGTAGATCGTGAATGCCAGTTCCTGCACGGCGTTTGCGCCTGCTTCACGGATGTGGTAGCCACTGATGCTCACAGGATTCCATCTGGGCAAGTGCCTTGCGCAGTACTCGATCACATCCGTGGTCAGCTTGACTGAAGGCTTCGGCGGGTAAATGCACAGCTTCTGGGCGAAAAACTCCTTCAAATTATCGTTCTGCGTCGTTCCACCAAGGCATTCGCGGGGCACGCCCTGCTTGTCGCCCACCGCCACATACATGCTCAACAGAATCGGCGCAGGCCCGTTGATCGTCATGCTCGTCGTGACCTTGTCCAGAGGGATTCCGCCAAATAGGACCTCCATGTCTCTCAGTGACGCAATAGCCACGCCACAAATGCCCACTTCGCCCAAGGCCATTGCATGATCAGAATCATAACCCATAATCGTTGGATAATCAAACGCCGTTGACAGGCCAGTCTCGCCCTCCTTAAGCAGGTACTTGAAACGTTGATTCGTCTGCGCTGCCGTACCGAAACCGGAAAACATGCGCATCGTCCACAGACGCCCACGATGCATAGTCGCATGCACACCACGTAGGAACGGATATTCGCCTGGGAAGCCGATGTCTCGCATGTAGTCCATGCCTGCAATGTCCTCAGGCGTGTAAACGCGTTTAATCGGAATATCTGAATGATTGTGAAACTCTGCCTTTCTCTCCTTACTCAACTTCAGCCAGTTGGGAAGCGTCGTTTGCTCCCAGCGTTCACGTTCATGTTTTATTTTGTGAAGCTCCTTCTCATCGAACATTGCGCCGTCTTGCCTCCTCATCGACTTCAAGTGATTGGTTTTGACTATTTATTCTATTGGGCCTAAAAAGCTGTTTTCTCGTCTTTCCAAATTCCTTGATGCCTCTACTCTAGATTGTGGCGATTCTCAACACGGTTGAAAGAGTTTATTAAAAAGCAATGTTAAACAATGTAGAAAAACAGAAGTGGCTTGACTCTTGAGTGAACAACCGCAAACAGGCTTCTGGAACTTGCCTTTCCTAGGCCTGACTGTGGCCCAGTGGCTTTGGATGGCCGTAATAGCCGCAGTCGCCCTTGTCCTTGAGAGAATATTGACAAGATATGTGCGGAAGCTCGCCAAAAAGACTCGTCTGGAGCCGCAGGTGACCAACGGCGTAGTACTTGCCTCGCGTATTGCGATACTGCTTTTTGCCTTAGCCTCTTTGACTAGGATTGGCGGAGTGTCAACTGACTGGTTCGTTGCGTTTTCTGCGCTTGGCGGCGCTGCGGTGGGCTTCGCGTCACAACAGACTATCGGCAACGTCATTGCTGGTTTGTATTTGCTTGCGGCGAGGCCTTTTAAGGTAGGCGACCTCGTGCGCATAGGCACGGTAGAAGGCATCGTACAAGAAGTAACTATAAACCACACGAAGGTTCTGACCATAGGCCAAAACTCTGTTTCAATATTCAACCTAAGCATCCTGCAAAGAGACATAACTAATTTCCTCTACGAAGACGACGGCTCCGGAGAGCTCTACTGTTACACCTTCGAAGTGGCCCTTGACCACGGCGTATCGGCGACAAAAACCGAGCAAATCCTGAACGAGATATTTGAAGAGAACGCCAGCAAACTCCCCAAGAAGCCCAGCTACATGATTCTTAGGTCCGGCGGCTTTGAGAGAGTGTACATGATCTACCTTTACGTGAAGCGTCCCGAAGAAGTTTTCACGTTGAGGCCACGGATCATCGAAGAACTATTCAAGCGTTGGGACAGAGCCAGAGGAAAGGCCACAGACTAGAGCCGCTACGCATTGTACTGCAGCTTCGACGCTGAAGCCGAGAAACCCCACCC
>CAYGYI010000174.1:0-3133 GCA_964354055.1 uncultured Candidatus Bathyarchaeia archaeon
GGATACTTCAAGCTCGTATAAAAACAGTCCACCAAGATTTCCATGATAGAAGATAAGCATCTTAGAAGACGATTTACGGTGAAAGATCAAGTGGAAGCTTAGACATGGGTGTGGAGAACATGACGGGTCGCTTAGGGTTCGAACCCTAGCCCGAGTGGAGACATCTCCCGACAACCCCATCTTTCCAAAGAAGCGAAGTTAGAACTGCTCTTTTTTCCAGACGTTGTAAGGGCATTGGCCCCAGCAGTAGCTGCTGCTTTTATAGATGCAGCCACCGCATTCGACTCTGTCAAAAAAGCGTCTGCTCACATCTGTGCACCGGCTTCAATCAACCATTCACTGGCCTTGTTTGATCTGATGCTGACCGATCGTTCTGTCAACGACAACGTGCTGGGCAAAGGCATTGTCAACATTATTCCGGAAACTGTTTTCCTGTTCACTTCCCATTCCATCTTCTAAAGTTGTCGGGTCTAAGGGTCTTGCAAAAAACAGAGGTTCACATGTTGCGAAACCGCTGAATCCTAGAAGGCCAATCATATTTACGGCTGTCTTTGTATATCAAGTTTGGGTAAGAAACGCACGCTCATCTTGATTTCTGGAAGGCTCTGACAAAACGATGCGGGTAACAAATGCTAGACGGATTCGCGATTCTGTACAGGAAAGCATCAACAGAACGCCGCGCGCATTATTCTCGTTTTCAGTCACGTTTTTCTAGGAAAAAAGATAGGGGATCTATGCGAGGAACATCGATCGATCGGCATGTGCCATAGCACGGTGCAGTTCGATTCTTCTCAGTAGCTCCATCATTTCCTCACTGTTTTCCATGTTTTTCACCTAATGTTTGTTGGCAGACGTGCTAGAAGTAAAAACTGAGAACACTCATTCTCGTTCTACCGTGCGCAAATCTGGTGTAGTCCTACACACGATGGTAGTGTGGAATATAAACGTATCCTAGGCGAACCCAGTATTCCAGCATTCTATCAGCAAAGCCCCAGCAGGCCATTTTGAAAAGAGACGCCAAGGCAAGCGATTTCTCCTGCCAAACCTGCATTCTCTTCTTTCAAGCTTGCGCGCACGGACAAAGATATGGCGGACGACGAACTGTGGAGTCAGATTGCAGAAGTACTGGGGGGTGCACAAGTCCAGTCTATACGTGACGGAGACGCAAACTCTCTTAACAGAAAAAGAAAAGTAACTTGCTTTGTTATGGTTTACGAATGTGTGAAGCATGATAAGCATTCACGTGAAAGAAGTAGGCGGTACATGGTTTGGACTAGCGTACACTGGAGAGGAAATCGTGGCTACTGCTATCGGTTTGAGCAAGGACAAAGCGGTTGGAAACCTTGTGAGAAGTTTCCAGTTTGACGTGGAGCATCAGGTCGTTGAAGAAGGCTCAGAGTTTGCTGAGAAAACATTGCTCATGTTGGAGGAACTTGAGTCTGGCAATGAAGAACACAAGAGCTTCTCCCTTGCCGCCAAATACGTTCCCGAACCCGTCGCGAAAGTCCTCAAGGCCGCCGCTGCTATCCCCATTGGATACGCGTCTTCATATGGCAATATCGCCAAAACGGCCGACACAGAACCCAAGGAAGTCGGAAGAATTATGGCCATGAATCCTCTTTACCCCATAGTACCATGCCACCGTGTCGTGGGCGCAGATTTCTCTCTCGTGGGTTATGGAGGAGGAAAGAGCCTGCCAGCGTTGCAGACCAAACTTGCCCGTTTAAGCAAGGAAGCCAGAGGGTTCACTACAGAAAAGGAGGTTCCGATCAACGGAAAGATACTCACAGTATACCCAGTGGAATATGTCATCAAGAAAGCTAGGAAAAAACGTGGTCTAGATTCATCTCGCCAACAAAAACTATTCGACAGCGTAAAACCAAATATCGGAGCGTGAACTCGGCAGATCTGAGTTAAGCCGCCATCTCTGTCGTAGAGTAGATATGTCTTTGCGCACTCATGTATCTACTTGGGTTTTTTTGCGCTTCTGTGTGCACTAGGAGGAGCAGTAGTGTGTTCTTTTTCCGTTTTGCGGTCTTCGTTGCAGAACCAACTGTATCCTATGCTGTTCTGATCCTTGGTGAAGGAGCGGTTTTGGGCTATTCTTCTCTTTTTTCTGGTTCTTTCACCAATACTAGTGTCAGCAGGAATGATGGCACTATTGCTGCTATAGCCATCATGAATGGTGCCTGAGGGGACACGTGCTCATACAGATATCCGCCCAGTAGGCTACCTGCGGCCATGATTATGTAGTTGGCGAAGTTGATGAAGCCGTTCACTCTTCCACGTTGCTCTTTTGGCGTTAGATCAGTCTGTAATGCTCCGAAAGATGCGTTCATCATTACTTGCCCTGCCCCTAAGAGGATCAGCGATGCGGCGACTCTCGCAAGATCTCCGTTCACGAAAAGCCACATTGCCAGCCCAAAAATCAGCATGGACGTGAGAAGCGGTATTTTCCTCTTGATCTTGTCCACAAACTTGCCTACCGGTATAGCCATGAATATTGTGGTTATGGGTATGATGGCTATGATGAAGGCCCACACTACCTCGTCTATGAGGAGCACTCTGGTGGCATAGATGACTGAGTAGAGGTTTGTCGCTGAGAATCCGAAAATGGCTATGGAGAATGATAAGAATAAGTAGAGCATGGGTTTAGGTACCTTTTTCCAGACGCCGAAGCTTTCTTTCAGGGCTATTGGATAACTGTGTATTATCTCGTTCAAGCGCGGTTTGGAGGCGCTTACAACGGTTTCCTTCAAGCGGAAGAATCTGAGAAACGCTGCAGCCAAAAACAGGACAACGACGATGCAGTAGGCTATTCTCATGCCTTCAACTAGGCCGAAGCGAGCGCGTAGCAGTCCCGCAACGGCTGGACTTGGGGTTGTTGAAGCGCTTGCTATGAGCATGACTATACTGAATCCCATTCCCCTTCTCTCTGGAGGCAGAGAGTCAGAAACCATTGCGCTCAAGGCAGGCTGATAAGTCGAGTTGAAAATGCTCATTAGAACTGCGCCAATGAGTATGAAAGGCCATGAAGGTGCGATTGCGTAGAGTATGTAGCTCAGGGCGACGCCAAAAGTCATTGTTGAGATGAGCCATTTTCTTCCGTATTTGTCTGCCAAGTAGCCGCCTG
>CAYGYI010000175.1:0-3094 GCA_964354055.1 uncultured Candidatus Bathyarchaeia archaeon
CATACCTGAAAGAGCTTGATCAAGAGACAAAGCGCTCACCTGAAACCAGAAAACATGTGCATGTAGACTTTAAAAGGAGCAAGATACGAGTAAGATTTGGCGCTACTTATGTCTGACTCTGAAAGCGAAGCAAAGGCTATTATTGAACGAATAGCTGACGAAGTCAGACCTGATGCTACTGGAAAACGTTTCCAAAGAAGCATGTAACTCATTTTGGAGAGTTTTGCCCCAGAGCATGTCATCACCGAGTTACTTCAGAACGCTGATGATGTTGAAGCGACTACGGTAGAGATAAGACTGACGAAGCAAGGCATGGTCTTCGTCCACGATGGACATGAGTTTACCGAACAGCATCTGCGTGCTCTCTGTGATATCGGCGAAACAACAAAGAAACCAGGCATACACATAGGTTTCATGGGCATCGGATTTAAGGCGACGTTCGCGCGCGCTTTGAACCCGAATTATGGTGCGGTTGCCGGGATTTGAACCCGGGTCGTCAGCTTGGGAAGCTGATGTCCTACCAAACTAGACTACAACCGCAAAGTGCAACGATACCACTTGAATGTGAAAAATAACATAAACCTTGTGTTCGGAAGAAAAAACGAAGAAAAAGGGAAAAGAGAGCGTTTACTTGGATTTGGTCAAGTGAACGTTCTTTATCAGCACGTATGGGCTGAGAGACGGCGGGTCTGCTTCTGCCCACCAGTGTACATGTTGCCTTTCCTTTGAGATGGCAGCGATGTTGCTGAGCATGGTTGCAACGTTGTCGCTCACTCTGAGGTCTTTGATTGACTGCGTTATTTTGCCGTTTTCGATGAGGAATATGCCGTCTCTGGGTATGGTTGAGAAGTCGCCTTTTGCGTAGTTTTGGAAGCGCGTGTACCAAGTGTTAGTCAAGTACAGGCCTTTCTTGGTTTCCTTGAACATCTCATCTTTGCTCACGTTGCCAGCGTCCATTTCAATGTTCCAAGCGTTCGGCATCACCAGTCCAGCGTTGCCTGTGGTTTCAGTCTTGAAGATCTTTGCAGTTGAGTTGTTATGCAAGTAGCCTTTGAGCACGCCGTGGTCAATGATCACGTTTTCCTTCGCAGGCGCGCCCTCGTCGTCGAACACTCGATTGCCCATCGCGTAAGCAGCTGGATTGTCGCGCAGCGTCACGAATTTCGGCGCCACAGTTTGGCCCAGTTTGTTTACGAAAATCGACATCTGAACCAAAATGCTGTAGGCTGTAGCCATCTGGCCCCAAACCCCAAGCGAAGAGCCGAAGATCAACGGGTCAAAGATCACGTCGTAGGCGCCTTCGTCGCCTATCTTCGGGTTCTTGGCCATTTTTGCGATTTCGCCTGCCTTCGTGCCTGCTCTCGCGGGCTTGAAGTCCTTCAATGTGCTGCTGCATTCGACGCCGTGGCCCGATGCCTCTCGCTGTGCGAACGCCCTTATTGAAAACTCGATCGCTGATCGGGCGTCAACGCCGACTGGACCTTCGGATGATGCTAGATAGACGTCTTCGTACCTAGTGAACAGTATTCCACCGCTGTCGATGTCTGGACCTATTTCCTTCTTGGCTGCCTCAACTGCCTCGAACACATAGTCTGTCGGGTTTTCCAGATCCTCAAGCTTCTTGTCAGGCTTCGGTGTGGCGTACTTGAATTTGCCTTTTGCGAAGCCTCCGAACATCGGGTTTTCCTTCGAAACCTTGGCCAGTTCCATGAGCTTCGCAAGATCTCCGTCAACGTCTTTGAAGTCGTGAATTTGCGTGCCCACTACGCGTCGCTTCCACGCCAGAGCCACGTCTGTCGCGTAGTCGTTCCAGGCAACTGTGATGTCCACTTGGTTGTTGCTGAATCGTACTTGGCGGTATCTGCCGTAAGTTGTTTTAGCTAGCACTTCGTCTGCGCCGAGAGCTTTCGCCTTCTTGACTATTTCTTCAGTCTTGTTCATAATGTCGTTCATTTCACATACACTCCTCTGAGCCTAATGCATGGACCGCCTGTATACACAGGGATTCCTTGTCCTGGATCGCCTTTACCGCACGTAGCCGCCTCATATTCGATCTTCTTAGAAACCGCGTCCACCGCAGACCAGAACTTTAGTGTCGTCGTCTCGATTATTGGTCTCGCAATCGGATGCTTCAGTTCACCGTTCTCGACTAAATAGGCTTCTCTGCCCACGTAACGCTGGTTGAAACGTTTGTCGTCGATGTTCCATTCTGTGAAGGATTTCATGAAGACTCCGTACTTTACGTCTTCTATGATTTCTTCTTCTGTGTGGTTGCCTGGCAGCACGAAGGTATTGGCCATTCTGACGATGGCTTCTCGGTCGTAGTTAACTGACCTTGAGGAGGCGTTGCCCTTCATGTCCAGCTTGGCTGCTGATTCCCGGTTTTGCAAGAACTCGTTTATGAGACCGTTCTTATACAGGTGCCTGCGCCTTGCTTTCAACCCTTCATCGTCATATGCATAATACCCGTAACTGTGCTCTACCGTCGGATCGTCCACCACCGTCACCACATCGCTTCCGATTCTTGTGCCAAGCCAGTACTGGCTACCTTTGTAGATGAAAGATCTTCCAGCTTGACTCATCTCACGTCCCACAATTCTGTCTGCCTCCATCGGGTGTCCGCAGGACTCGTGTGCTGCGATTCCTGTAACGTTGGGACCACAAATGAGGTCCATATTTCCTGCTTTGACTGCTTTGCCTTTCGTTATGACATCCTTGAGAACCTTGGCGTCGTGGATCATGTTTTCTGTGACATTCCAGTTCTCGAAGGCTTCCCAGCCGCCGCTGTAGCCGAACTGCTTGTAAGCTTGCTCTGTCTTGCCTTCCTCGGCCACGGTGATGAAGGCGTAGACCTGCATCTTTGGCACGAACGACGAGATTTTTGAGCCTTCAGAACTGACGAAGTATTTGGAAATGAGGTCTATTGTGCACTGCGACATCGTGGCGGGCAGTTTTACGCCGCACGAGGCCAAAGCCTTGTCAATGTCCACGAATGTAGCTATTCGTTCCTCTGGAGAGATGTTTTCGATTTTTTTCTTCTGATCAACGGACCACTTTGTTTCGACTCCTTTTTCTTTGGCGTATACTATTTTGT
>CAYGYI010000176.1:0-3086 GCA_964354055.1 uncultured Candidatus Bathyarchaeia archaeon
AAAAAAGAGAAAGTGTGGGTTTCTAGGTTGTGTAGTCTTTTGTTTCTGCTTTGGAAGCATTTTCCTTGATTGATGCTATTCCTTTTTGGCAACTCTCTTTTGATTCGTAACCTTGGCTTTCCGCTATGATCTCCCCATTTTGAGCTTTAAGTCTGAACCTGAATTTTCCCACTGAATCTTTGAATATCTCAAAACGTTCTCCTGCCAATTTCTCACCTCCTCAGTTCTTGATTTTTGGTTTATGAAAACTCTTATTTTTGAATTTCCATCCGTCAATGTTCAAACAATCCACTTTGGCACGCGCTTTGCAGCCGTAGATGTAGTGGTGCTTATGTTTTTTTGCTTACCACTACAATGAGTCCAAGTATTCCTCCGAGGACAACCAGCAATCCGCCAAGTCCACCGCCAATCATTCCAACGATTATGAGTACAATTGCCCAAACGAGAGTAGTTGCGCTTTTTGCACCAACTAGTGCTATGACACCGCAAATAATGGTAACGATGCTGCCATAGGCGAAGCCCCAATGCAGAACCGGCCCAAAGTTCTCATAATGAAACCCAATGAGTGATAGTAATCCAAAGATTGCCATCAGTATTCCGCCTACAAGAGCTAAGATGTAAGCTATTCGAGACACTGAAATTTCTGACATTCAAAATCACCTCTCACTGACTAATGCCTATACTTGCTTGAAGTCTTTATAAAGATTTAGACGGTTGAGCGGTCAACTGGATTTTGTTCGGGCAGCAACGTGATCACGAGTTTTCTGCGCGCGCTATCCAACAGAACGTCGGCGTTGCATCATGCTAATCATGTTTCTGTTGGGGGTGTATCAGTAGAGAGGGAATGTCGAAAAAGGCAACCGGAGGCGTAGGGGTGGACCACAAAGGCAAAGAAGTCAACATCGGATCAATCAGCTTCTCAGACATGATCTTCAACATCATCTGGCTGGACAACGAGATACTGAATGTTTCCACGATGGAGTACAGCAAATGCGTCAAATGCCTCCAAGACACGTTCGAAGCAAGCTGGCGATACGCACAAAAGTGGAAATAGCCACAGCTCTCCCTCTTTTTCCGTGTAGAACTTTTTACCAGAAGCAATATTTAGCACGCTAAGCCATCTGAAAATAGGAGAGAGGAGAGAATGCGGAGAAGAATCACCATAGGTTTGACGCTTTCCTTACTCATGTTCATCACGATAGGCGTGGTTTGCGCGTTTTCGCCTGCCCTGAGACAAAGCGTGCAGGAAACTGTTGCTGCCTCTGAGTCAGGTGCCTCCACGCTGAGCGTGGACTGGTGGCTGCAGTACCGTCACGACCCTCTGCACACGGGATACTCACAGTCCAAAGTCCCAGTCAAAAACCAAACCTACTGGACCAAATCATTTACAGACTGGGCCCGCGCCTCTCCTGCAGTTCACAATAACGTGGTTTTCATGGGCACGGACGAGAACTATGTTTATGCGCTTAACGCGAACACGGGCGCCGAGATCTGGAAATACACGACGGCCGGCGATGTGGTGGCTTCGCCCAGCATAGCCAACGGCCGCGTCTACGTAGGCTCACAGGACCGCAAATTCTACTGCCTCAACGAAACCACCGGCGCGCTTCTCTGGAGCTACGACACAGGAAGCCTGATCTCCTCTTCCGCCTGCATTTCAGGCACTCGCGTTGTCTTCGGTGCTGACAGCTACAAGCTTTACTGCATGAACGCCACATCCGGCGCGCGCCTCTGGAACTACACCACAGGCGGAGCGATCCAATCTTCGCCAGCCGTGGCCGACGGCAGAGTGTTCTTCGGTTCAATGGACGCCAAAGTCTACGCTTTGAACCTGACCACGGGAAGCAAGATATGGAGTTACACCGCAAGCAGCAGCGTTATAGGCTCGCCCTCCGTGGCCAGCGGCAGAGTTTACATTCCCTCTTCTCGGGCTGTTCTGTGCCTGAGAGCCACAGACGGCGTGCTACAGTGGAGCTACACAACTGGAGGCGTCATCAACGCCTCGCCCGCAGTAGCCAACGGAAGCCTCTACATAGGCTGCAACGACTACAAACTCTACTGCCTAAACGCCAGCAACGGAAGATCAAAATGGAACTTCACAACCGGCGACATAATCTACTCCTGCCCCGCAATAGCCGACGGCAAGGTCCTGTTCGGCTCAGACGACAAGAAGGTCTACTGTCTGAACGTGTCCAACGGTGGGCTGGCTTGGAAGTACAATACTGGCGGCTACATTCGAACGTCTTCGCCTGCAGCGTGCAACAAAGTAGTCTACATAGCCACGAGCTACGCGGCGTTCAGTGGCAAGTTCTACGCCTTCGGGCCTTACAATTATCCGCCGATGACCGCAAACCTAACTATCACACCCACAGCACCCTACACCACAGACAACCTCATCGGACACTACGACTACTACGATGAAGACGGCGACCCAGAAAGCGGAACCGAAATCCGATGGTACGCAGACAGCGTCCTGCAACCCGCCTATAACAACCAGCTGACGATTCCGCATGTCGCAACCACGAGGGGACAAACGTGGTACTTCACCGTCAAGCCGAAAGACGGCAAGGATTTTGGAACGCTAGTGACGTCGCCCACGGTGACGATTCTGAACTCGCCTCCAGCAGTTTTGAACCTGAACCTCTCACCATCCACGCCCTACACCATGGATAACCTCACCGCCAGCTACACTTACTACGACGCCGACAGCGACCCTGAATCAGGCACGCAGACCAGATGGTTCAAGAACAGCGTCCTCCAACCCGAATTCAACAACAGCCTGCAAATCCCACACATGGCAACCACAAAAGGCGAAACATGGCACTTCACCGTCACGCCCAGCGACGGAACAGTGTTCGGAACAACGCAGACCTCGCCTTCAGTGGCGATACGGAATAGCATTCCAAGCATAGACAACGTGACGATAGCACCGAAACCGGCTCACGCTGATGATACATTGACTTCTACGCCTTATAGCTGGACGGATGCCGATGGCGACCCCGAAGGCTACCTGTACCAGTGGCAGAAGTTTGAAGCTGGAAGCTGGCAAAACATAACCGCAGCCAATAGCAGCACCTTGGGCCACG
>CAYGYI010000177.1:0-3062 GCA_964354055.1 uncultured Candidatus Bathyarchaeia archaeon
AGCAAGGCAATCACGGTTAGTCCTGCGGCGCCTATTGCGAATCCTTTCGTAATGGCTTTGGCCGTGTTTCCTGCAGAGTCGAGTTCGTCTGTTATGGCGATTACCTCTTCGCTGAGGCCAGATTGTTCCGCGATTCCCTTCGCATTGTCCACGATTGGACCGTAGGCGTCGTTTGACACGGTCAGTCCGACGATTGAGAGCATGCCGAGAGAGGCGAGAGCAATTCCGTAGACGGCGAAATCGGGGCCTAAGGGTTCACAGATCTTGTACGAGACAGCCGCTGCCACGCCTATTCCGATCAATGGGAAGATGACGCTTCGCAGACCGTAGGAAAAGCCAGTCAGTATGTTCAATGCAGATCCAGTTACAGAAGCCTCTGCTGTCTTCAAGACTGGTGCCTTGTCTTCTGATGTGAAGTAGTCGCTTGTGATGCCAATGGTTATGCCGGCTGCGAGGCCCACGATTGTGGCTCCCCACAGCGCCCATTGATAATTAAGATACCATGTTGCGACTGCAGTCAAGATGCCGAAGATTATGCATGTAACATATGTGCCGTTGTTCAAAGCTGCTCCTGGGTTTCCTTTCGCGCCCACGCGGACAGTCAAGGCGCCAAGAATGGCGGCCAATATGCCTAGTCCAGCGTACACGAGAGGTATTTGCACATAATTCCTAGCGCTGTTTATGCTGATGCTTACACCGAGTATCATAGTCGCAACGATGCTTGCGACGTACGAGTCGAACAGGTCTGCTCCCATGCCCGCCACATCGCCCACGTTGTCTCCGACGTTGTCAGCTATGACTGCGGGGTTTCTAGGGTCGTCCTCCGGAATGCTCAACTCCACCTTGCCGACCAAGTCGGCGCTGATGTCAGCAGTCTTAGTGAATATGCCTCCGCCTACTTTGGCGAAGAGTGAGAGCGAGCTTGCTCCGAAACTGTAGGCCAACACTGCGGGAATGGTCTGGTCTGGCGGCATGCCTGTGATCGCGTAGACTGCGCTGATTCCAAGCAGGCCTACGCCGACTACTGACAGGCCCATCACGGCTCCGCCGCGGAAGCCTATCGGGAAGGCCTTGTTCAGGCCGCCCTGTGCAGCGTTTGCGACTTTAGCGTTTGCTTTCGTGGCAATGTTCAAGCCCAAGTAACCGGCCATGGCTGAGCAGAATGAACCAAACATGTAGGCTAATGGCAACTGAAGGTTCAGCATGAAATCGTGTGGCTGCCACAGCGGCTGCGGCAGAAAGACTGCAATCAGCACTGACACGACGCCCACGAACATAGCGAGCACCGTGTACTCCCTCTTGATGAAGGCTGCAGCACCTTCTCTGATTGCGCCGGAAATTTCTTTCATCCTTTCGTTTCCGCTGTCCTGCTTGTTCACGTAGTTGTAGAAGTAAAGTCCGACCACCATTGATATTACTGCAGACAAAGGTGCCAATATCCACGCTTCGAACATTCTTTCACTTCTCCAATTTTCTCCCTTTTTAAGAAGTTGTAGTGTTTTGCCCGTTCTCTTATAAACTTATTTGCCGAAACCCGTTTTCCGAAAGAAAAAGTTAAAAGCGTCTGAGAAAATGGCTTACTGTTCAATGCGGGGTGAATGGAACGCCTAAATCTTATCATGCAATGGAAACTGAAGAAGCCCTGAACAGTCTGGGCGCGAAACAGGATGGTTTGAGTCCCGAGGAGGCTCAGAAACGCCTTGAGCAATATGGCCTCAACGAGTTGAAGAAAGAAAAGGGCACCTCGCCGATAAGGATGTTTTTTGAACAGTTCACCGACATACTCATAATAATATTGCTTGTTGCGACGGCGCTTTCTTTATGGATGGGTGAAATAGTCGATGCCATAGTGATAATGACCATAGTTTTGGCCACGGCAGTTCTGGGTTTTGTGGAGGAATTCCGTTCAGAGAAAGCTGTAGAAGCTTTGAAAAAGATGACGGCCCCCACGGCCACAGTCTTGCGAGGCGGAAAAGATCTGAGAATTCAGACCAGCGAGATCGTCCCTGGCGACGTGATTCTCTTATACACAGGAGACAAGATACCGGCCGACGCACGACTCATCGAATCAATCAATCTAAAAATCGATGAAGCAGCGTTGACAGGCGAATCTTCACCTGCAAGCAAGAACGTCACAGCCTGTGCCGAGGAAACAGCGCTTAATGACCGGCGAAACATGGCGTTCACTGGAACCGTCGTGGTCTACGGCCGTGGCAAGGCGGTTGCCACTTCAACTGGCATGAACACGGAATTTGGAAAGATCGCGAAAATGGTTCAGATGACTGGAGAAGAACAGACGCCGCTTGAGAGAAGAACACAGTCCATCGGCAAAGTGATAGGCATCTTGTCCGTGGCGATATGCCTCGGCGTGGCAGCAATAGGCTTCGCTGAAGGCCGAAACCCCATCGACATGATTCTGTGGGGCATCAGCCTAGCAGTAGCCGCAGTTCCAGAAGCCTTGCCAGCTATCGTGACAGGCGCTCTGGCAGTCGGCATGTACCGAATGGCCAAAGTAAATACGATAGTGAAGAAGCTTCCAGCTGTTGAAACCCTAGGCTGCACCAGCGTCATCTGTTCCGACAAAACGGGAACAATGACAAAGGGAGAAATGACAGTACAACGAGTATATGTTAATGACCAAGTCATCAAAGTCTCTGGCGTCGGCTACACTCCTGAAGGCGAATTTTTGGTTGAGAACCAGAAGCTTGACTCGAACAATGAAGACCTCCGCACACTTCTGACCACGGCGACGCTGTGCAACGACGCCAAACTGGAAAAGGACACGGCAACTGAAAGGTGGATAATCAAAGGAGACCCGACGGAGGGGGCGTTGGTTGTTGCCGCTGCGAAGATTGGGCTTTGGAAGGAGGAACTTGAGAAAGATCAGCCTCGCATAGGAGAAATTCCATTCTCCTCAGAAACGAAGCGCATGACGACTGTTCACATTGTTTCAGGCAAGAAGAAAATGGCATACATGAAAGGAGCGCCGGAAATAATTTTGGAAAAGTGCACGAAGGTTTTGCAGAGCGGCAAAGTCAGCAAACTGACTGAAAGTATCCGGT
>CAYGYI010000178.1:0-3027 GCA_964354055.1 uncultured Candidatus Bathyarchaeia archaeon
TCTTATCATCCAGACCATCCACTATGGTGGTTGGTTTGCCAAATTTCCGTGTTTCAAGCCGCACCCGAATCCTCTGCTGCTCCTTTTCGATTTCGCCGCAAGCACACAAATCCTTCGGAAGCCCGCATGTGTGACAGATTTCAGCCATGATGCTCAAGCGAATAAGAGTTTTTCGGGATATATAAGACTTTCAAGCCTGTGGCTGACTGCTTGCCACCACGTATAGATCGTGTTTTTCAGGTTAAATCGTCAACGAGAAACGTTGTGAAGAGCGAGAAAGCTTTAATGAACAAAGCCGCCTACCTAGATTCTATGAAGGCTCTGATTGCTGGTTGCGGAAACATAGGCTCAGCGGCCGCTGAAGACCTTGCCAGAAGCACAGGCTCCACCGAGGTTGTAATGGCGGATTACGACATAAAAAGAGCCGAGGCCGTGGCCAAAAGAATCGACAGAAGCAACGTCTCATGGATCAGACTGAACGTGGCGGATCACGATGAAACAGTTCGCGTTTTGAAAGACTTCGACTTGGTCATGGGATTTCTGCCAGGAAAACTTGGTTACGGATTCATTGAGACTTGCATCGACGCCAAGAAGAACTTGGTGGATGTCTCGTTCATGGCCGAAAATCCGCTGAAGCTCAACAAGAAGGCCACAGATGCGGGAGTGACGATCGTACCTGACTGCGGATTGGCGCCTGGCATAAGCAACGTTCTAGTTGGACATGCCGTAGCTGAGCTCAGCAAGGTTCAAACTGTGCACATAATGGTAGGCGGGCTTCCTGAAAAGCCGATACCCCCTCTGGGATACGTGATCACATGGTCGCCTGAAAGCCTGATAGACGAGTACACGAGGACGGCGAGGATCGTTGAGAACGGCAAGGAGGTCGAGGTTGAAGTCTTGACTGGACTTGAGCAGGTGAATTTTCCGGGCTTCGGAAAGCTTGAAGCCTTCTACACGGATGGCCTTAGAACTCTCATCGACACGATAAGCGGCGCGCAGGAGATGTGGGAAAAGACCCTGCGGTACCCGGGGCACGCCGAGAAAGTGAAGACGCTTAAAGATCTCGGCTTCTTCGAAGAGAAGCAGGTCAGCGTTGACGACGTTAAGGTGTCGCCAAGGAAGCTTGCAGTGAAGCTTCTGGCGGAGAAGCTGTGGAAACCTGAAGTCAAAGACGTTGTGGCCTTGAAAGTTGAGGTCTCAGGCAAGAAAGACGGCAAACAAACACGCTATGTCTACCATCTGCTGGACCACTACGATAAGAAACAAGACGTAACGTCTATGGCCAGAACAACGGCTTATCCAGCCTCAATCGTGGCGCAGTTGATGCTTAAAGATGCAGTGAAGGAGAAAGGCGTCGTTCCTCCGGAGAAGATCGGCATGGTCAGGGAACTTTTCAGGCTGTTCATGGACGGCCTGGACAAACGTGGAATAAAGGTTGTTGAGGAAAAGATCGCAGGCTAGGCTGTCACGCCCATTCGTTGCAGTTCCTCTCTGAGGCTGTCCCTCATCTGCTTGAGACTTTGCCTCCTTTCCACGTACTCGTCGCCGCTCATCTTGCCAACCTTGAACCCTGCGTCAAGTTGCTGCAGTTGACTCTCAATTTCCGACAATCTGGCCCTCAACTGATCCACATATGACACAGCCTTCTCTTCAGCAATAACCTCGGTCGGAGCCAGCGCAGCTTTTATCACGCCGTCCTCGATGCGCAGTATCCGATCGGTGGCTCGTGCCACGCTTGGGTCGTGCGTGACCATAATTATAGTTTTGCCAAGCTCCTTACTGACCTTGACCAGATAATTGACGACAACCTTCGCGTTGACAGTGTCCAATTCGCCTGTGGGCTCGTCGGCCAGCAGCACGGGTGCGTCGTTTGCAAGGGCTGCGGCAATGGCCACGCGTTGCTGTTCGCCACCACTCAGCTCCTCAGGCTTGTGCTGAGAGCGATCTGTCAGGCCAACTACGTTGAGAAGCTCCTTCACGCGGTCACTTCTTTGCCCTCTTGAAGCGCCTGCGGCAATCATAGGCAGCTCCACGTTCTCTGCCGCTGTCAATGTCGGTATGAGGTTCAACGTTTGGAAGATGTGTCCGACCGTGGCTCGTCTGTAGCCTACAAGCTGCGTGGTTGACAGAGCCGTGACCTGCGTGCCTCCGACCTGAACTGTGCCAGCTGTTGCCTGATCCAGTCCTCCCACGATGTTGAGGAGCGTGGTTTTTCCGCTTCCGCTTGGACCTATTATGGCAACGAGTTCGCCTGCCTTAACGTCCATGGTCAGTCCCCTCAGAGCCTGAACTTCTATCTTGCCAATTCGGTAAGCTCTGATCAAATTCGAAACATGCACATCTAAGCCTTTCATCTTAGTCTAACCATCCTTTCAAGTTCTGTCACATACTTCCTTGACATTATCAGTACGGGCAGAATCGTCATGAGGAAAATCAGAGATATGCAGGAGCCAAGCAGCAGGACAGTGTCCAGCGGAAAAACGAGGCGGTACTGAACGAGCGAAGATGAATACGAGTTGCGAGCCATCAAGTTCCCATTGACAACGACTGCTCCAACAGCAAAACCCAAAATGACGGAGAAGATCACGATGGCAAGGTTCTCTGTTAGAAACATGATGGCAAGCTGCTTGTAGGATAGACCTCTTACGCTCATGATGGCCGCTTCACGGTCTCTTTCTTTCATGCTAATAGTGCTGACCAGAGCCACGCCCACCGATGCAGCCAGAAACGCGAACATCACACCCAGTTTTTGAATGTCAATACTGGCCATCGAGATAGTGTTCTCAATCGTGAAGACGCCCTTCTGAGACTGCTCCCAGCTCTCAGCGAAAGAATCCACGGCGCTAATACGCGCGTCGAGGGCCCTGATGTTCTGAGCTACGCTCTTTCCGTCAGCTCCTGCTTTAAGTTTCAACAGGATTTTTGCATAGGCAGTTACGTGACCATCGATTTCCTCGTAGAGTTGGTCTGAAATGTAAGACCAGTACTGAGATGTAACCACAGGACCTATACCGATTTGTTGCGTAG
>CAYGYI010000179.1:0-3018 GCA_964354055.1 uncultured Candidatus Bathyarchaeia archaeon
TTCGTCCAGAATCTCATTCAGTCCGCACGACGGTAAGTCGTTCTGGCTATTCTTCTCCGACAAGTTCCCCAGGGCATACAAACACGAAGAAGACCCGCAGCCCGAGAGCTATAACTACGAATTCGGCATTCATCCAATATTGACCAAGTATTTCCCGCAGTTCACTGGACACAAACCCTCTCTTACATGGGCAGGCGAATGTGAATATACACCCGATTCACAGCCTATTGTTCTGGAGAAAAACGATTTGATAGTGGTCAGCGGAACAAACGGAAACGGCATCATGAAAGCAGACGCCCTAGGCAGAATAACTGCTGGGCTATATGCTGGAGAAGAGTACGCAAAGCTCTACGGAGACCGCGAATTTAGAATCAGTGATCTGAGCATCGAAAGGCGCAAGGTCGAACCCGAAATGTATGCACTCTGACCAAAGTCTTTCATGTAACTTACTAGACCCGAAAAGACGATCGTTCGCTTTTCACCATGGAAGACAGGATGCACTCTCAGGCACGCGCGAGAAGCTTAGTTCTGAAGATTGTTGACGGGCAGATCTTTGCATTGAAAACAAAGCCATCGCAATTTTTTGTTTCGCCGTATCTCTCAATTAGCTTGTCTAAAGGTCCTGCATCCAGTGCTCTCATAGGACACGCCTCTACACATATCGGAGCTTTCTCTTCTGCGAACCTTTCAATACAGAAGTCACATTTCTGCATCTTTGCATTTGGCTCTTCCCCAAACTGCGGTGCCCCGTAAGGGCAGGCTTTCTTGCAGAGCATTCCGCAAGTGTCTTTTCCCAGACATTTTTCGCGATTTACTAGTACGATTCCGTTTTTTTCTGTTTTGGTAATAGCGTTGGCTGGACAGACTTGCATACAACTGGGTCTTCCACAGTGGTTGCAGGGTATGGAAAGATGCGACACTCTGACTTCCGGGTATTTGCCTTTCTCGTAAGTTGTTACTTTCCTCCAATTAACGGACTTTGTCTGAATATCGTGCCAATCTTTGCATGCTATGACGCAAGTGTTGCATCCGATGCACCTTGTCTGGTCAAAGCAGAATCCCCACTGCATATATCATTCCAACCTGTACTTTTCGACCTGAACCAAACACGTGTTGCTGCAGAATGCTCCGCATGGAGAATGCTCGTCTCTGGAAAGCACGTTTGGCGATCCTGCAGTGTCAACCCCTTTCATATCAGGATTGTACCACGCGCCTTCGGACAGGCTAACAACGCCAGGCATTATTCTCTCTGTTACTTTCGCACGAATAGTAGTCTTACCTCGATTGTTGTGAACAAGTACTAAATCATTGTTGCTGATGCCTCTCTGTCTGGCATCCGCAGAGTTTATCCAAAGAAGTTGGGGTTCAACTTGCCGCAGCCAAGGAATATTATCAAAAATCGAGTGGGCTCTAACGGCTGAATGGTTAGTTATCAGCTGGAGTGGGAATTTTGTCGCAATAGGGTCTCTTCGACTTTCCCAGGTTTCAATATATTTTGCAATTGGTGGCAGCAGGGGGTTGTTCATTTTTGCAAGTTGCTCTGAATATATTTCAATCTTGCCCGAAGGGGTTGGGAAGGGGTTGTTTTCAGGGTCTTTGATTTGTTTTTCGAAAGCTATGACTGGTTTTTCCAGTTTTATCTTGTGGATTTTTTCTTCTTTGAATTTTTCATAATCTGGAATGTCTCTTTGCAAGTCTTCAGATGACTTCACGATTTCTCTTAACCATTCATCTTCTGTCTTGTCGCTGTAGTTGCGGATTTTCAGTCGCGAGGAAAGCTCACAGCATACTTCGATGTCCGTCTTTGACTCGTAGAGTGAGTCTATCGCTTTGTTCTGAAATATGATGTACGGTCCGAACATCCAAGGACGAGCGATATCATTCCGCTCCAGGTGTGTGTTGATGGGAAGCACAATATCCGAGTATCTTGCTGTCGCAGTCATGAATTGCTCGTGTACAACTATGAAATCCAGTTTCCGAAGTGCTTCAACACATTTGTTGATGTTTGGAAACTGATTGACAGGGTTCGCATTTGTCACATAAAGCATTCTTATGTCACAGGGATAGCCGCCAGCAGTTCCTTCAAGAATGGCGTCCCATAATTTCGATATGTGTATCTTATTCTTTATAGGGTTGTTTCCCTCTGGAAAACCAGGGAATCCAAAGACCGCTTTCTGCATTAGTCCTACAGGTGCGTTGCCGTGTCCCGCAGGATTGCCTCCTGACACGCCTACGTTTCCAGTCATCGAAGCCAACGTGGCGGCTGCACGATGTGCCTGCTCACCAAACGCTGTTCGGCCTGCGGCCAAACCCATAATCAAGGCTGCTGGTTTTGTCATGGCATATTCTTTGGCCAAATCATTTATGGTTGTGGCGGGTACGTCAGTAATTGCTTGAGACCAGTCTGGGGTCTTAGGAACGCCATCTTCTGAGCCGAGAACATAATTCTTGAACTTGTCGAAACCTACTGTGTAAGTGTCCAAGAACTGCTGGTCCTGGAGGTTGTTTTTTATGATGACATAGGCCATCGCCACCAGCATGGCTGCGTCGGTCCCAGGTCTTATGGGGATCCACTTGTCAGCGAAAGCCGCGGCAGAGTTCGTGTACCTAGGATCGACTGAAACAATTCTAGTGCCTCCTTCTCGGGCCTTTGCAATGAAATAACTGGTGTTCGGGGTTTGAATAGTCTCAGCAGGGTTCCAACCCCACATTATGATTAGACGAGAGTTCACAAGGTCATCTCTTGTGTTTCCAGTGTAAGATGTGCCATAGGTTATCCTCGATGAGAAATGAGATCCTTCTGAAGAGGCAATTCCCCATGTTGCCGTGTAGCCTCCATACATGTTCAACAATCTAGCAACCGCCCTTTGATTATGGAGAAGGCAGCCAATGCTGCCTGAGTATCCAACGTAGAGAATAGAAGATGCACCATAATCTTCTCCGACTTTCCTTATTTCATGAGCAACTTCGTCCAAAGCTCTCTTCCAAGAGATTCGTTCAAACTCTCCGTCTCCTCTG
>CAYGYI010000180.1:0-2995 GCA_964354055.1 uncultured Candidatus Bathyarchaeia archaeon
AGTTTGAGGGCGCCTTGGAAGGAGCCGTTTCCTCCGATTACGGCGAGGCCGTTGATCTTGTTCTTGGCAAGCGTTTCCGCCGCCTTCTTCAGACCTTCTTTCTTCTTGAACTCCTCACAACGTGAAGTCAGCAGTATGGTGCCGCCCTGTTGGATTATGCCTCCTACCGAACGAGGCGTCAACTGTCTGAAAGAGTTCGTGAGCAAACCCTCCCAGCCTCTCTCGAAACCCAAAACCTGAAAACCCCTCGAATACGCAATACGCGTGATTGCACGTATGGCGGCATTCATGCCCGGCGCATCACCGCCGCTTGTAACCATGCCTATTTTCCTCATCTGCTATCGCCACGTAGAGTTCGTGTCTATGTGTATTGTGGTTGGAGATGTTTGACTTTTGTGGTTGTCGAACCTTGGCGTCAAATATTGTGCGGCTAAAAGTAGGTTTTTTATTCTCTAGGCAACAAGCCTTAGAACGGCAGGTTGCTGCTCAATGAACAAAGTGTCGATT
The DNA here is from genome assembly GCA_964354055.1 of uncultured Candidatus Bathyarchaeia archaeon. Classification (GTDB taxonomy): domain Archaea; phylum Thermoproteota; class Bathyarchaeia; order Bathyarchaeales; family Bathycorpusculaceae; genus DATKKK01. The sequence goes on from CAYGYI010000180.1 coordinate 508, forward strand.
TCGACGGGCTGTCTTCCAAAGCTTGAAGGCCACCAGTTCTACGAACTTGAATCGGTGCTGAGGATGATGAAGCGGCTTCTGAAGGAATCGAGGATTGACGGTTTCGAGTTCGTGTTACTGCCCGAGTGGAACGGCGAGAATTCCCCGCTCACGCCTTCCTCTGCGCCTCCAGATTGTGAGAAACACGTTGCTAATGATGTTGTCAGAACGCTCAAAGCTCAGAACTTGCCCATCTTGTCGGTTCACGCAAACAGGGACATAGGCAGCTACCTGTGCTCTGACGATGAGGATGAAGCAAGCAATGGGATTAGGCTCATAGACGAAAGTCTCAACTTCACTAAGGCAGTAGGCTCCAAAATCTGTGTTTTTCATTTCTGGGATACTTGGAAGCTGAGTTTCAATCTTCTAGGTCTGGAGGCTATCTATAGGAAATTTCAAACAACCTATCCAACAATTGAGATGTCCGTTGAAAACGTGCCTACGAGATACATGGGCAAAACGCCTTTCCAGATCATGCAAGGCTTCAAGCACAGAACGCTTGACCTCAAATGGGCCTCCATGTTCAACGAGTTCAACTCCTTCACAGAGCATCTCATAAGCGTGGACAACGTTCATGTGCAAGGCAAGCTTCAGGCTGGAAGGCTAGTTTCGACTGTTGGAGGCTTAGATTTCGAAAACGCCCTCGCAACAATCAAGAGAAAAGGCTATTCAGGATCTTTCACGATCGAACTTGAGGGAGCAACGTCATACAAGGATGCCCTCAACTACATTGACAGGCTGAAGAGGTATGCAACGTGGAAAGCATCGTTCTAGATTCTTTCGTGGGTAAAGTTTTATCCCAAGCCCAAAAGCGACGGCGCGGGAGAGTTATAGCTGAACGCGTCTCGCTAGCCTGCTTCAACACATTCGGGACAAGGCAGCGCGCAAGTTTAAGCTGGTGTTTTCTGTCAGAATCAGAATCAGTATCAGTGATACCAAGAGTTAATACCACAGTTTCATAAAACACATATGCCAAAACCACGAAAACCTAACTGAGAAGAAAAGATGAACCAAACCAACAAAATCAAACACGCAAAAACCGTGATCATTGTCCTTTTCTCAGCATTAATAATAGGCTTAGCCATTGGAATCGCACTAGGCATACAACTCTACCAAATAACCATAACCAAACTCGGCTTCTGGCAAGGCAACGTAGAATCCACCAACCTCAGCGTACTAACCGTCAGACACCAAATCCAAAGCAGCACAAAAATAAGAACGATAATCGATATGAGAAACTCGGGCTTAACAACAATCACCTGCAACTGCACACTCTACTACAAGAATACTGGCGGAGAACAAATCGCCACACGTTCCTTCAACGTAACCATAAACACAGGACAAACAAAAACCGAAACCTTAACAGTAACACCAATAGACGTAAGCGCATTCGCAGGAACAGACCTAAGCGTTTTCGAATACTAACACCCTATCCATTTCCTTGAAAAACGCCAAAATGCACAACAAAACAAACCTAACTCCCTTAACATGACCTACAACGAACTACGCAAAGATCACCTCGCCGACCGCTGGGTTGTCATCGCCACACAACGCACACGAAGACCAACAGATTTTGCAGAAAAACAAAAACCACCAACGACGTTAGGCAAAAAAATATTAGCTGGTTCGCGCGCGCCATTTTAGGGCCTCTGTGCTTCTATGTTAGCAACGCATTTGAGTCATTCTTGGTCGGAAATCTTATCAGCAGATTTTTCCCATAGCAGGCAGTGTTTTTTCAATCTGTTTCATCTAATATGTTATAGTGTAAGCATTGTATCAATAATCTTAAAAGTCACGGTTTCATGGATTGAACGTGACCATCAATGAATATGATTGAGAATTTGCAGTTTTCTTTTGGCTTTCTTGTAGTGTCGATAATCGCCTATCTGGCATTGAGATCGGCTCGACCAAATGCTGACAGAAGTCAAGAAATGGCAATTGACCTCAGCATTTCAAGTGCCACAAACTTACTGTTTTGGCTCTTATTGTATATGATTGCCCAAGGCTTGCAGGACTCGACTCGTATCTTGAACACACTGAATTTGGTTCTGGATACACGGGTGATCTTCGTGCCATGGGCATTTCTATCCTATGGCCTAGTTTCTCTTGGATTCCAACTGAACAGGGTATCAAATGGCCACGTGGATTGGAGGATTGCTGTGACTTCACTTGTAATTGGGATCACGGCGATTCTTGGAATCTACTACTATTCTACAGGAATTCAAGTGTTACCGCTCAGTATTCCTTAGATCGTGTGCACGCGCGGGCGCGTGCGTGCGGGCGGATTTTAGACACGTACGTGACTGTAGGCGTGAACAAGAGCATGTACACGCGTAAACGAACGATCGTTTAAGTGTGTGTTTGGTTGGGGTAAAGTTTTATAGTGTTCTGTGTTTAGAGCTTCTTTTGCGGTGGGTCTTAGGCGGGGGGGTAGGGGTCCCCTGTACCG
>CAYGYI010000181.1:0-2948 GCA_964354055.1 uncultured Candidatus Bathyarchaeia archaeon
TGAGCCTCCAAATTCGATCCATCCGTATCCTTCCTTGTAGGCGCTCAACTCAACACTTGGCTCGGTGAACGGGAAGTAGTCGGGTTTGAACTTGACTTTGTCAGCGCCTGCGATTTCGATGGCGAACTTGCCGAGCACACCTAGCAGGTCGCGCAACGTTAAATCCTTGTCAATGATTATGCCTTCAACTTGGTTGAATTCAATCAGATGCGTCTTGTCAGGCACTTCAGGTCTGTAGCACCGCGCAATTGAGAAGTATCTGCCCGGAATCTGCAGGTTTTTGCTGAGCAGAGTTCTGGCGCTTAGGCACGTGCCGTGGGCGCGCAAAACCAGCCGTCTCGCCTCCTTCAGCGAATATGGGCTTCCCCATCCTGTGGAGCTAGTTTTCCACCCGTTTTCATGAGTTTTCTTCACATTGGCCACCGCGACCTTGTACGCGTCGATACTGCCATGCGTGGGCGACTTAACATAGTAAATGCCATTGTCATCGCGTGCTGAATGGTCCTGAGGCGTGTACAAAGCATCAAAGTTGAAGAATGCCGTCTCCACATTTGTGCCTATCATCTCTTTGAAGCCTAAGGCGACCAGCTTGGCCCTGACCTCCTCCAGAAAAGCCAGATAAGGGTGCTTCTTGCCCGGCCAAATCCGCGCCACAGGTGCCTCGATGTTGTACTTCTGAAGCTTAACCTTGCGCCACTTGCCGCTGATAATAAGCTCCTGCGTCAACTGCGTAACCTCAGCCACTGCCTTGATGCCCTTCTTCAAGGTCTCGCAGCCGGTCTCAGTTAACTCGACGGAACGAATCGTCTTCTCCTCCACATTCAGAAGCTTTCGGCCTTTTAGCACTTGGACTGCTTCACGCAGTTCGGGACTCAAATCCTCAGCTACAGTCTTTTCCTTTCCACCCAGAAACATCAACAGCTTTTCGTCACTGCCCTCCTCAGGTTTCAGCATGGCCTGCAACGTATTTGCCTTCGAATCAAATGTCGTCCAGCGTTTTCGTTGTGCCCAGCCCAGTGCAATGGGGCTGAACTGCTTTTCGAGACCAGCCTGTTCGAAGGTCTTCTCGCCCGTGGCTTTCCCGCCTAAGCTCTCAAGGGCAGTTATCAAGCGCCGTTCTGGCAGGCCTTTCCGTGCGTGCAGTTTGCCCTCCTCGTTGAGTCTCAAGAAGGTTTGCCTCTCTTCTTTAATTTCAACAAGCTTTTTCTCCTGCAACGTCATCGCCGCGCGCGCGATGGTGGCGTTCGGCAACTTGCTTTTTTGCATGATCTGTTCTGTTGAGGCTTTTCCGCCGAGGCTGCTCAAGGCAGAAAGAACCATACGTTCCTGTTCTCTAAGCTCAACCAAGATCAATCCCTTCATTAGTGCTGCGACTTGGATTCGGTAATGTAGTTGTCAGAGTTTTAATAAAAGTATGCGCACGCCCTGCTCGTCTACGTGTAGAAGAAACTAGGTTTGCTATGGAAATTGGCAGGGCACCACATTACCTTCTGCAAAAGAATGTGCACTGCGTATTCATGACTTATTCCATTGTGATGTGGGAACATGCGTGGTCACACAAGATTTAATACGTTTTTCAGGGATTGTATAAGAAACGCAATCGGAAGGCGGATCATGATTGACAGATGAGAATAAGGATGAAATGATAGTTACTCCGTGGGAAGTCAAGGGTAAGGTTGATTATGAGCGTCTGATCCGCGAGTTTGGTACTCAGCCTTTGACTGATGAGTTGTTGAAGAGAATTGCGAAGCATACAGATGGGCTTCAGCTTCAGCTGGCCCGACAGGTCTTCTTCTCACACCGAGACCTAGACGTGGTTCTAGATCTCTACGAGAAAGGCACAAAGTTCGTGCTGTACACAGGCCGAGGTCCATCAGGTCCCGTGCACTTGGGTCATCTCGTTCCATGGATATTCACAAAACACCTGCAGGACAAGTTCAAAACGCGGCTCTACTTCCAGATGACCGATGACGAAAAATTCCTCGTGGACGATGAAAACAAGTTGGCTGACATGACGCGGTTCGGCTATGAAAACGCCTTGGACCTGATCGCACTTGGCTTCAAGCCTGAAGACACATTCATAATCTTCGACACCAGAGATATCGACCTGCTCTACGACATAGCGCTGGAAGTGGCTAAGCGCATAACCTACTCCACGGCACGCGCCGCGTTCGGGTTTCAGGACAGCACAAACCTAGGCTGGATCTTCTGGCCTGCGGTTCAAGCCGTCCCATGCTTTATCCACAAGAAGTTGACAGGTGAAAACGTGCCGGCATTGATACCTGCTGCAATAGACCAAGATCCTTACTGGCGTGTAACACGTGATATCGCACAGAAACTGGGCTATTGCAAGCCTGCGCAGATTCACGGTCGTCTGTTGCCTAGCCTTAGCGGAGGAGGCAAAATGAGCGCCTCAGAACCAGAAACCAGCATATTCACCATCGACGCGCCCGAAGTGGTAAAGCGGAAGATATGGAACGCTTTCACAGGTGGCAAACCCACTCTGGCCGAACAGAAAAAGAGCGGAGGCGATCCAGACATCTGCACCATCTACCAATACTTCTTCTACCTGTTCGAAGAGGACGACAAGAAACTTGCCGAACGAGGCAGAAAATGCAGAACAGGCGAAGTGATGTGCGGCGACTGCAAGAACGATCTCGCCGAACGAGTCAACAGATTCCTCGCCGATCACCAGAAGAAACGCGAAAAGGCGAGAGATACAGTCGAGAAATTCCACATTAAACGTTGAGGCGAAAGCGAATGTCTGAAAAAATCGCTGTGGAGCTTCAATCCGCCTGTAGGCTCCTCCACCCGATGCATACAACTTGAAAAGAGCCAAGATGGTCTTCCACCTCGGCGGGAGCGAGTTCGCCACACTCGACTCGAAAGTCATCAAACCGAAATTGTAGGCTAGCGCGAGCCTCTTCCGTGCTTTGTCAAACCTTTTA
>CAYGYI010000182.1:0-2925 GCA_964354055.1 uncultured Candidatus Bathyarchaeia archaeon
ATCTACTAGATTCTGTGAAAAGAGTGGCTGTCAAGGAAGGCATTGAGACAGGCGTTTTCTTTGGCATAGGTGTCCTCACTAGAGCTGTCTATTCTCCAGAACCAAATATGAGCAAGCCAGAAACAAAGGAAAGCCCCTTGGAGCTCATAAGCCTAATAGGAGATGTTACAACCATCGTAGATGATGAAGGCAAGCCCATCGATAAACGTGTGCACGGGCATATCAACATCGGCAATCTAGACGGCACTATTGGCGGAGACGTTAAGGAGGGCACGCGGGTCAAGAGCGGCGAGTTCTTCGTCTTTGAGACAGATGGCGTCATAACGCAATGGAAGCAACTTTAACATGTGTCTTCTATTGGTCGTTGTGGACAAAGATTGACGAAATGGGCTAGGCTGGCGCCGTGCGCTGTGGCCATTGCCTGTTGCTGGGCATTGTCAACGTGACGATCAACTTGGCGAAAGGATGTGGACCCGCGGAGTGGATTTCCAGTCTTAGAATAGATGGCGAACGTGTCATTAGGCATACATGTCAGATATGCAGTGGCAAACGCCCTCCTTTTTTTCGTTGAGAATTGCGAAGAAGTTGAAGCACAACCGTGGCCATTATGAGGAAAACTACACTAAACGGCAGAACGTGCCATACACTGGACGATTCTATCAGGCTTGCAGCCATTAATGGCGTGAAGGAAGCTACGACGCCTTCAGAAAAAAAGAAGACGCTATAGCTCATTCCTCTGTACGCTCTCGGTGAGATTCTGGCAACTAGCGCGTTCATAGGAGACCAATATGCGTTGTTGAAGAATGCATAGACAAGATAAAACAGTATGAGAAGGTAGAAATGATAGGTCAGTGAGAGTGCCAGAAGGGAAATTGCGCAGCACGCAATAATGCTGCTGATCGCCTTTGTGTCGGTTAATCTCTCTCCGATATATCCTCCTCCAAGTGAGCCCAATATTCCTATGAGTGGTCCTATCCCAAAGATGAGGCTGGCTGTGACTTCAGAGAGATTCCTGACATTCACGAAGTATGTAGTCATGAAGGTCGTACTTGCCCCTGCTCCGACCTCCCAGAAGGCCACTGTCAGCAAGCATGCCAGAAAAGCTGAAGAGAATACCACTGAAAGTCTGGAATATCTGTCCGCACGGGTTTGTCTTTCGTGTTCTTGGGCTTTGGTCTCGTTTATCGCCTGTGGAGCGAAGAATAGGAGAACAAAACCCCATATAAAGATTGGCAAGGACCAAAGAAGATAACTCGATCTCCAACCGGTCGTTGATAGTGAGAATGTGAGACTCATCAGACCCGCGGCTTGACCCAAGCATCCGAGCGCGTTGTGGAATCCCAGTGACTTACTTATCTTCTTAGGTTCTGCAAGTTTGCTTATCTGACTGAGGCCCACGATATGGTATATTGGCGAGGAAATCCTCATGAGGGTTGTTCCGGCAACAAGAACCCAGAAGCTGCTTGTTTGGCTGATGATCAAGAATGAAGTTCCCTCTATGAACATACTGGCTGATAGCAAGTGTCCTGTTCTAAGGCGGTCAGCAAGCAAACCTGACGGAATAAACATTAGTAATGCAGCAAAACTTGGCACACTTACGACTAAAGAGGCTTCAAGAAGGTTCAGACTGAACTCGTTGACTATGACTGGGATAATGGCCACTCGTACAAGAAGGAAAGCCTCAAGAAACATATGTGTTACATAAATCATCCAGAGGGATTTGTCCATTAGTTTGACTCGCCGAATCTTGCTGTTGAAACGTGCGAAAAAAGATATGTAGTGTCTGCACTATATAACCTCGCATTAGCGCGCGCTGTGAACCAAGATTTGAAACACAGCAAGGAAGTCTGACCTTTTTGATCTTCAATGGGGAGTGACTTCATAAACGCAAGTGGTTGCGAATCGTAGTCTCTTCGATGAGCGGAATCAGATTTGCTGGTTCTTCGTTCAAACCGCGCGCGCGAGTTCGTGGTTCCTAGAAGTATTTCCTAATGAAAAGTTGCTTTTCTTCAACGCAAGACCAAGAATTGCTCCCACACTCACAAAGATGGTAGCCGCATAGATTGTGGAAATTGGGGTGAATATACTCCAAAGTGTTCCGTAGGTTATTGGCGCAACGATGACACCAACATCTTCAAAGGCTCCGTAAACTCCCATTGCGAAACCATAGTTGGCTGCTGCCACGTTGCCGGCCAACAAAGCAAGGGAGGCTCCGCCTTTGATGGAGAGGCCTAGGGCTGCAGCGGCGGTAACCAGAAACACTGTATAAATGTTCGTAGCAAATCCATAACATAGTACGGACGCAGCATACACACTGAAACCAATCGTGATGACAGTTTTTCCTCCAACTCGTTCAGAAATCTTGCCGAACAACGGCATGGTCAGAGCCGTGCAACCTTTAAAGACGGCGAGCATTGCGCCGACTTCCAGAGAAGACGCATTGAACTTGGCATCAACATACAGTGGGATAAACGATTGTACAAGGTTCAAGCCCATCACTGAGACAAACGCTTGTAGGAACACTAGCACTACGTTTCTTTGACCTATCAGTTTGCCCACACCTTGAAAAGGAGTAGCAGTTCCGGGTGTTTCACAACCATCACTGTTTCTGGTGTTTTCAAGTTGGCGTGTGCTATCATTCTTCAGTCCGAGAAGAGTCGCGATGCTTGACGCTAGGGAGATTAATGAGCACACGTAAAAGGCACTCTCGTACGTCCAACTTGAGGCGATCAAACCGCCCAGAACAGCTCCTATCATGTATCCAATTCCTGAAAAGGTATACCATAGTCCCATGGCAGTGCCTAGGCGTTCGGGCGATGCGTTTTGACACACATAGGCTCGAGTGGTCGGTGCTCCCATTACTGTGAAAACGCCCCTGGAAAGCTCAAGAAGGAAGAACAAAGGAACCAGCGCTTTGAAAGAATA
>CAYGYI010000183.1:0-2917 GCA_964354055.1 uncultured Candidatus Bathyarchaeia archaeon
TGAGGCATCTAGAATAGACTGTGGGCATCGAAATATATGCGTTATTCCGTTTGAAACCGGATTCAAGAGGAAGCCTCACCATGCGGAAAGCGAAAAGTTAATGAAGGCAAAGCGAGGGTGTAGTGTGGGGTTTGCCGGTCATAGGGCGCGGGTCCCACCTGATCCCGTACCGAACTCAGAAGTTAAACCGCGTTCCGTTCCCGGCTGTAGTGTGGTCTTCGGCCACGTGAACCCAGGAAAGCTGGCAGCCCCACTTAAATACGCTTTATTAACCCTTCATTTTGAGGCGGAATTACCCAAGACTTATAACTGAGAGTCTGGTAGTCTAGCGAAAGGTGAATGAGATTATGGACGTTATAGCGTGTCTCACGACTTTCCAGTACCAGCTATTGCAGATCCCAACTGACATTCAGACGATTCTGAGCATACTTTTCTACGTCGTTTTCGCAGTTTTCCTGTTTTACGGACAGAGAATTCAGATGTACATCATGATTCGTGAGGTTCAGAGCTCGCTTTACAGGTTGAAGTATATAAAGGATGAAGGACGAAAAATCACGATAGAAACTATCAAGGAAATCGGCAAGCCTCAGACCGATCCTACCGCAAGGGTGGACAGGTTTCTCGAATACTTCACCATTTCGCCGCAGAACTTGGACCCCGCAGGAATAGTTTGGAAGCTTGAACACATCCTTGACGTGCGAGATGAGCGCTTGAAGGATGAGGTCAAGAGCATGTCGCCTTCTGCAGACGACATCCAGAGAAACAATCTGGAAAACACGCTTGAAGCAGAAATGGCGCTGAACTACATTTACAAAGTGATCAGACACTACTATCTGTTAGGCAAGAAGACGCTGAGCCTCTACATTATTATGCAGATCCAGATGATTCTGCCGTTGGTGATGCGCGAGGCAGAGGCCTATGCAAGCGCACTCAAGGCTTTCGCCTACGGTCAGCCGATAGGCGACGGAGCAGGTGCACTCGTTGCAGCGAAACTTTCGCTTGGCTACGATAAGAAGAAGATAGAAAAGGACTGCACTGTGGCCACCGTACCCTTCGAAGGTCGCACAGCCTTCATAATCAAAGCCGAAGGCCCAGGCGGAAACGTAGGCAAACCCGGAGACGCCATCAAAGCAGTCATTGAAGAAAACAACGGCAAAATCGCAAACGTCATCATGGTCGACGCAGCCATGAAGCTGGAAGGCGAACCTGTCGGCGAGGTATCCGAGGGCATTGGCGCAGCTATAGGCGGCCCAGGCGTGGACCAATTTAAGATTGAAGAAGCCCTCGTCAAGTACCACATCCCAATCAACGCTGTAATAATCAAGGAAGACGTGGGTGATGCGGTCTCGCCTATGCGGAAGGAAATCTTTGACGCCGTTGACAAGGCCATTGAACGTATCAAACAGGTCGTCTTGGAGAGAACTAAGGAAGGCGACAAAGTGATAATCGCGGGCATAGGCAACACCATAGGAATAGCCTGAGAGGAGCGTGAAAAACAAATGCAAGAATCAACCGAACCAATGAAGCTTCCATCAACCGTCATAATTGTAATCTTGGTGGTTGTGGCACTCTCGTTTGTGGCTATACTGGGAGCCAACTACATGCTAGGCCATCCAGAGATTCCAGGCAACCAAGACCTTGCCATGTACCTTATGCTGATGGGCGCGATCGGGCTGTTCATCTCGATCTACGTGCTATGGCAAGTGAGAAGGCGAATCATGCACACGAGAATACAGAACCCGCCAATAGTGACTGTGGTCGAATGCAAGGCCTGCGGCTACAAAAAAACAAGAGCATTCCAACGCGGCGACTACATCTTCAAGGAAGGCGAACCCTGCGAGAAATGCAAAGGCAAGACACTGATTACTGCAATATACAGGGAAGTCAAGGACAAAGACAAAGAAAGTTATTCCTAGGTTAACACAACACAGCCATCTTCAACTACTAGAACCGTGTGCTCTGCTTGAGCCACGGGTTTTCTGCTTGCTTCTACGAATACAGGATAACCCATCAAAGCCTTGGATACACATAGCTCTCGGAACGCTCCCCGGTAATGCTCAACAGGCACGATACCTTGCAGCCAACGTTCGGCAAAGGGCAGAGTCTTCAAATTGTCCTCAATATGGTTCAGAAGCTGCTTTGCATACTGGTTTTTGAGTGATCGAGATTTCACGAAGCGAAATATGGCTGTTTGAGGGCTATCTTCAACTTTGCCTTCGGCATTCTCAAATGTGGTGAAGGGCTCTATGGCGTAGACGCCTCCGAGTTTAAGTTTTGAGGAGAAAAGATGTGAAACGTTTGGCAAAGACATGCCTGCGTGGACGAGATAGCGTCCAACTGAGTGGCCTGTGAGGTTCGAGATGGGTTTAAGGCCGCGGGATTTTATTGTTTTCTCAATGACGGAACCCAGCTTCGAAGTGGACATGTCAGGCAGGACGGCGTCTACGGCCGCCTTCAGGGCACGTTCAGCCGTCTCTACCAACGTCGCATACTCGGGATTGAAGCATACGCTCACCGCGGTGTCAGTAACGTAGCCGTCCACGTGGGCGCCAATGTCCACCTTTACTACGGACTTTTCTGGGATCTTGCTAGTGTCGCCTGGCGGTGAGGTGTAGTGCGCGGCAACTTCGTTTATTGACACGTTGCAGGGGAAGGCCGGTTTAGCGCCTTTTTCACGTATGAGGCCTTCAGCCTTCTCGCACACATCAATTATAGGCATGCCCTCACGCACGAAACGCTTCATCTCCTCGCGAACCTCGCGGAGAACCCGACCAGACTGTCTAAACTTCTCAATAGCGCTTGCGTCGAATTGGCTCATCAAAGTCACGTTTTAGTTTCGTTAACGTTAAGGATGTTATGGTTTAAAAGGTTTGACAAAGCACGGAAGAGGCTCGCGCTAGCCTACAATTTCGGTTTG
>CAYGYI010000184.1:0-1599 GCA_964354055.1 uncultured Candidatus Bathyarchaeia archaeon
TGGCCACTGACGACGGAACGAAAGGACACAAGGGAATGGATTTCCTCAAAGACTTAATCAAGGAAACGAAGATCGACCGCGTCGTGGCAGAAGGGCCAGTCGTGATGATGAAAGCCGTATCCGACCTTACCCGCCAGCACGGGATACCTACAATCGTGAACTTGATTCCGATAATGGTTGACGGCATGGGAATGTGCGGAGCGTGCAGGGTGACTGTTGACGGCAAAACACTGTTCGCTTGCGTGGACGGCCTAGAGTTCGATGGCCACGGGGTTGACTTCGACGAGTTGCTGGCACGGCTGAAAGTGTACACCTCCCAAGAAAAACTCGCATACGTGTTCAGTGAGGAGGGAGAAAGAGACTGACGAGCACGCCCAAACCCAAAATCCGGAAAGAAGCCGTTCCGATGCCAAAGCAGACCCCGGAAGAGCGTGCACACAATTTCAGAGAAGTGGCCACTGGCTACTCAGAAGAACAAGCTTTAGCGGAGGCTGAAAGATGCCTGCAATGCCGAGAAGCTCCATGCGTCAAAGGGTGCCCAGTGGAAGTGGATATTCCTGCATTCATAAAACTCGTCAGAGAATGCAGACATGGAGAAGCTGCCAAGAAGATCAAGGAAAAAAACAGTCTGCCAGCCGTGTGTGGTCGCGTCTGTCCACAGGAAGAGCAGTGCCAAGCGAAATGCACGGTCGGAAGGATCGGCGAGCCCACTTCAATCGGGAGACTGGAGAGATTCGTGGCTGACTGGGAAAGACAACACGGCTACGAAATCCCGCCGAAGCTTCCACCCACGGGCAGGAAAGTGGCGGTAGTTGGCGCAGGTCCAGCCGGGTTGACGGTTGCTGCAGATCTGATCAAGCTTGGCCACGAGGTCACGATTTTTGAAGCCCTGCACAAACCAGGGGGAGTGCTCACCTATGGCATTCCCGAGTTTCGACTACCTAAAAAAGTCGTTGAGGCCGAAGCTGAGTACATACAGAGGCTAGGGGTTACTCTGAAAATGAACGCGCTGATCGGAAGACTATTCACAATAGAGGAGCTACTCAGGCAATTTGATGCGGTCTTCATAGGTAGCGGTGCAGGTCCTCCGACTTTCATGGGAATACCAGGTGAGAATCTTTGCGGGATCTATTCAGCCAACGAGTTTCTCATTCGAGTAAACCTGATGAAGTCCTACGATTTTCCAAAGGCTGGAACGCCCATATGTGGAGGCGAGAAAGTGGCGGTGGTGGGAGGCGGTAACGTTGCCATGGACGCCGCCAGATGCGCTCTGAGACTCGGTGCAAAAGAAGTGAAAATCGTTTATCGGCGATCCAGAGAAGAGATGCCGGCCAGAACTGAAGAAATCGAAAACGCTGAAGAAGAGGGCATAAAGTTCGAATTCCTGACAAGCCCCAAAAGATTTCTGGGAAACGAAAGGCGGGCAGTCAAGGCTATGGAATGCGTGAGAATGCGTTTGGGAGAACCAGACGAAAGCGGAAGAAGAAGGCCAGTTCCCGTTGACGGCTCAAATTTTGTGATGGATGTAGATACAGTCATAATGGCAGTTGGTAGAACGCCGAATCCGATAATAAAACAGACCACGGAAGGCTTGGAAAC
>CAYGYI010000184.1:1699-2916 GCA_964354055.1 uncultured Candidatus Bathyarchaeia archaeon
CCACGGAGGAGAGGATGGATGTTGTCCACGGGGCTTTCGACTTCGTCATAATACTTTGTGGAACAGTGAAGGACATAGATCGCAGAATCATCGAAATAAGAAAATCCCCACATATCGTCAAAACCGAAACCCTGATCTGATTTGAGGCATCCAGTCAGACAGCAACTGCGTGCCCACATAAGGAGAGCACACACCCGACTGTGAGAAGCGTGGTCCAAATGGTAAAAGAAAGACTCTCATTTCGAAGCCTAGAAAAGGAGGTCATTGAACCTGGAATCTGCGCGGCATGCTACGGATGCGTGAGTTTCTGCACTGCCAACGAACTGAACGTCTTGGCGATTGAGAAGGACAAACCAGTCTGTCGCGATGAAAAGAAATGCCTCGAAGACGGAATATGCTATTTGATCTGTCCCAGAACCTCGGATCTGGACAAAATGATCGAAAGCAGATTTAGCTCCAAAGGACCTGTCGGCTCCTTTGTCTCTGTCCGAAGCCTACGCACCACAGACAAGGAAATTGCAAAAGTCGCCTGTGATGGTGGTTTCGTCACGAGTCTCCTACAGTTCATGCTGGATACGAAGAAGATCGACGGTGCCGTGCTCTCCAAAAAGGCTACCCTGTGGAACAATGAACCTATTATCGCATCGAAGCGAGAAGATCTGCTCAAATGTGCAGGGTCCAGCCTTGCGCAATCCAAGAGTATTCACGGGCTTGGCGACTTGACAACTTATGCCCCGATCTTGAGCGCCCTCAAAGAGCGGAATCTGCTGGATCAATCGAAACTTGCCGTGGTTGGCACTCCATGTCAAACGCTAACGATTCGGAAAATGCAGTTGCTGCACATTGTACCAAGTCACATGGTTCGGTTTATGATAGGCCTCTTTTGCTTCGAGAATTTCCTAATGCATGGCGACGGAAGAAAATATCTTGCAGGCAAGATCGGAGCGGATCTGGATCAGATCGAGAAGATCAACCTTAAAGATGATTTCACAGTCAAGCTGAAGGATGGGAGAATCAGTCACATCGACCTAGACGATCTGGGCCCGATCGTTCGCTCAGAATGTCTCGCATGCACGGATTTCTCCAACAACGTTGCGGACATTTCTGTTGGAGGAATAGGCTCTCCTGATGGCTACACAACTGTTATCGTGCGGAACAACGCTGCTCAAAAGCTGATAAATCAAGCCATCAGTCAAGGCTACATTGAAGAGACTCGG
>CAYGYI010000185.1:0-2911 GCA_964354055.1 uncultured Candidatus Bathyarchaeia archaeon
GCTATGCAAACGGCTAGTGACTGCCAATGGTTAGCTAGCCTCAAATCGCCTACCACGTAGATCCTTGTTAGCCACGAAACATCATGAGAAAGTGGGAAAAACAGACCTTAGAAGCCCCTTTTCGGGAGACATTTCTAACCTTTCATAAGGCTTATATTCACGATTGCCTCTTTCCTATTGAGTATATCAGACGGAACGGAAAGCCAACTATTTGTAAGGACTTCGGGAGTAACACCCCAGTCATCTTGGGTGTAGAAAACAAGGAAATCCTGAAGTTTTGGCGAGGGATGAGGTTTGAACCCGTGTTCCTCCTCGGTAACGGGTTCCTCTTCTAGCTTTTGCTTCAAAAGATTCTTGATGAAGCTCGTAGCCAAAGTAGTTGGCGTACGCTTGGTGGTTTGAAAGTTTTCTTCACTAAAGCGCAGGTCATTTATAGTGATTGTTATAGACTAGCTCTGCAAAGTGATTGCGCATGTTGGTTACGAACAAAGATTTGCTTGTGCCTGCAACGCATAAGGGCTATGCTGTGGGCGCGTTTAATGTGAATGATCTTGAGGTGGTGTTGGCGGTGGCGGAGGCTGCGGTGGAGGAGCGTTCGCCTGCGATTGTGGCGGTGACGCCTTCTGCGATTAAGTATGGCGGCCTTGCTTACCTGTCGAAGATCGTTCGAACCGCCGCCGAAAACAGTCCTGTGCCAATGAGCTTGCATTTGGATCATGGCGAGGACTTCGAAACCGCATCGAAGTGTGTTGGTGCGGGGTTTACGTCGGTGATGATTGACGGCTCGCATCTGAGTTTCGAGGACAATGTTGCGTTGACGAGGAAGGTTGTGGATGTGGCGCATCCGAAGAGCGTGTCTGTCGAGGCGGAGCTTGGCAGGCTTGCAGGCGTGGAAGAGAAGACGGTTGAGGAGAAGGACGCTATATTGACCGATCCCAGCGTGGCTAAGGAGTTTGTGGAGCGAACAGGTGTGGACGCTTTAGCCGTGGCGGTGGGCACGTCCCACGGAGCCTACAAGTTTAAGGCTGAGCCGAAACTCGATTTTGAGAGGCTTAAACTGATACGCAAGCAGGTCAGCGTGCCGCTTGTGCTGCACGGAGCTTCAAGCGTGCCCGGATGGATTATTGAGAAAGCCACCAAGTACGGAGCGAAGCTTGAAGGCGCCAAAGGGATTCCTGAAGACAACATCAAGAAGGCCATAACGCTGGGCATTGCAAAAATAAACATTGACACCGACCTGCGGCTTGCTTTCACGGCTGCCGTGCGCGAGGTGCTGGCGAACTCGCCGAAGGAGTTTGATCCTCGCAAGATTCTAGGGCCTGCGAAGGACGCTATGAAAGAGGTTGTGAAGGGCAAGATGCGGCTGTTCGGCAGCAGCGGCAAAGCATAGCGAGGTAAAAACCTTGAAAGTTGGCGTGTTAAGCGGAGGCGGCGACGCACCAGGCATAAACGCGGTAATCCGCGCCATCGTGCGCAAAGGCATCCAGCAGTACGGCTACGAGATCGTAGGCATACGCGACGGTTGGCGTGGGCTTCTGGAAAACGAGTTTGTGCCCCTAGATTTGAAGGCTTCATCAGGTATTCTGCCGCGAGGCGGCTCAATTCTGGGCACATCGAGAACAAACCCGTTCAAACGTGAGGGCGACGCGGAGAAGGCTTTGAAGAACGCGAAAAAGGAAGGCATAGGCGCCGTGATCGCCATAGGCGGCGACGACACACTAAGCGTGGCCCACCGGATGGGGGAGCTTGGCCTCAAATGCGTGGGCGTACCTAAGACGATCGATAATGATCTAGTGGGCACGGATTACACGTTTGGTTTTATGACAGCGGTGGGCATCGCCACGGAGGCGCTGGACAGGCTGCACACCACGGCAGAAACGCATCAACGCGTCATGATATTGGAGGTTATGGGTCGCAACGCGGGGTGGATAGCGCTTGAGGCGGGCCTTGCAGGCGGTGCGGACGCGATTCTGATTCCTGAGAAGCCCTTCGACATTAAGCAGGTCTGCAAGTACGTTATGCAGCGGCAGAAGCGAGGCCGCAACTTCAGTATAATCGTGGTTGCCGAGGGTGCCAAGCCCAAAGGCGGAAAGGAGGTTGTCTACAGCGAGAGCGTGGACGAGTTCGGCCACATACGCTTAGGAGGCATCGGTTACTACCTAGGCAAGGAAATTGAGAAATGCCTCGGCATCGAAACACGCGTCGTGGTTCTAGGTCACGTTCAGCGCGGCGGCTCGCCTACGGCGTTCGACAGAATACTGGCCACCCAATACGGCATAGGCGCCATAGACCTCGTGCACAAAAAGAAATTCGGCTACATGATAGCACTCCACGGCAGCAAAATCGTCCACGTACCGTTAAAAGACGTAATAGGCAAACGAAAAACCGTAGACTTGGAACTCTACAAGATGGCCAGCGTATTCTTTGGCTAGATTTCGTCTGACAGCTACGTGGCCAGCATCTTCGCCAGCTTCAACAAATGCAGATCAAATAGTTTTTCCTTCGTACATGACTCCTCAAGTCTGAGGCTTGTGACCTTGCTGTTCTGCAGGCCTATGACCTGGTTGTCTCTTTCGTCTGCGAACAGTTCGACGGCTTTTTCTGAGAAGAGATTTGCCAGCAGGCGGCTTCTTGCGGTCGGGCTTCCGCCGCGTTGCGAGTAGCCTATTATGCTGAGGCGTACCTCTGAGCCTGTGGCCTGCTCGA
This sequence comes from uncultured Candidatus Bathyarchaeia archaeon, assembly GCA_964354055.1. Lineage (GTDB taxonomy): Archaea > Thermoproteota > Bathyarchaeia > Bathyarchaeales > Bathycorpusculaceae > DATKKK01. The sequence goes on from CAYGYI010000185.1 coordinate 2,707, forward strand.
GTTCTGCAGCAAGCTTGCGCGTGTCGCCTATGCCTTCGGCGGCCACGATTATGCCTGATTTCTTGCCCTTCGCTGTGTTCTCGTTCAGAACCTTGAGGATTCTCGCTTTGTTGTATTTGACTTCTGGGGCGAGGATGATTTCAGCGCCCACAGTCAAACCCACGGTGGCGGCGAGGAAGCCCCTCGTTCTTCCCATGACTTCAAC